>NZ_JASONN010000016.1:0-45618 GCF_030217285.1 Pauljensenia sp. UMB3104
CCAGCCGCGCCGGCAGCGTTCCCGCCAGCGTGCGTGGCGTGGCTCGCGCTACCAGCCGCGCCGGCAGCGTTCCCGCCCGCGTGCGTAGCATGGCTCGCGCTACCCGCTGCATCGGCGGCACTGCTGACACCATGGGAAGCGCCACCTGCACCGTTCGCAGCATGGCTCGCACCGCTGGCGATACCGCCGCCGCCAGCAGCGGCGTGCGTGGCGTGGCTGGCGCTACCAGCCGCATCGGCGGCCCCGCCGACTGCGTGTGTGGCGTGGCTGGTATCCCCGAGGGCCCCACCAGACCTCGCTGCGCGGCCCACGTCACCGACCCCATCCAGGGCGCCAGCCATGCCGTTGGCGGCGTGACCCAGGTCGTGGGCGTGGTCGGCTGCTCCGGCCAGGTGCTTTGCGGTGTTCGCCAGATCCGCGACGTCCGCCGCGGTATTCAAACCGTGGGCGCTGAGCTTGCCGACCATGTTCTTGCCGAGCTTCGCCAGGGAACGAATATCGTCGGGGTTAATCGGCAGGATCGCCTTAATGACCTCTTTGCCGATGCGAAGGGCGCGAGCCGTGCCGGTCAGGGCCTTCTCACCGGCAGACACGCCAGCACTACCGCCCATGGTCACAACCGCCATGATCACGTCGGGCAGGAGGTGGCCAATGGCGCGCGCGGGATCATCGGTCCACGTATCCCAGTCCAACAGCGCCTTACCGACGCTCTTCATGAAACCGACGGGATCGTTCCACAGCGCCTTCGCCATGCCCACGATCGTTTCGGCGGGGATTTCGTAGTGCTTGATGACGTACTCATCCCAGGTCATGTCGCCCATGAGGATGCGGCCGAAGTCCATCCAAGCCTCGCCGCCGCCCAGCTTCCACAACAGCTTCGCCAAATCGACAACGGCCTCGACAGCGCCGACCACAACCGAAGTGAACGTGCGCTTGACCGAATCCCACCACGTGCGCTCGGGCAGCTTCGCGATACCCGCATTCAATGCGGTAATCAGCAGGTCGCCGGCCTCGTTAACCTGGTCGACCAGCGTCTGGAAATCAGCTTCTGCCGCGGCCATCTGCGAGCGGCCCGGACCCTCATCACACGAGGCATCAAACATGGGCGAGCCACCATCAGCGGCGGCCTGGCTGCGCGCATCAGCCTGATTATTCTGCGCCTGCTGGACCGCGTCACGGCCCTGCTTCCAACGCGAACGAATCCCATCACACTGGCTCTGCGCCGACGCCAGCGTCGTCGCATACGACGAGTACGCCTCGGAGGCCGAAGAGAACGCCTCCTGGGCATCCACCCAGCCCTTAATCTGCACCTTGAACTTCGAGCGGAAATGATCAGCCGCGCGGCCCTCCCACCCATCAGCACTGAGGGAAGACAGGCCAGAATGAATATTCCCGAACTCGTCGGCGCGAGCCATCATCACCGCGGCACGCGTCGAAATACCACCAGGATCTCCACCGATCTTAAAAACCGGTGCACCATGCGCAACAACACCCACGTCAGATCACGCCCCCGAACCAACGACGGGAGACTGCCCCAACGCGTTCGCAGCCTGCTCAACCTTAGCCATGTGCTCTTTAGCCTTCTCCATGTACTCGCTATAAGCGCCCAAAGCGCCACTGACCGCACTGGAGGCAGCCTTGATCTCATCACGCAAGTCGTTCGTTCCCTTTTCCCACGTGTCCTGGAACGCGTCCGTGCGATCCCACACGTCAGGATTCTCCAGCATCCCCGAGTTAGGAACCCAGTCCTCCACGTCGTACTCCTTGGCCGCCTCCTCAAACGAGGACAATGACTGTACGAACGAGGACATGGCCTCCATGTCGACCTTAAAATCACTCACGATTGCCAATCCTTAACTGTCGATGCACGCAAACGCTTTAGACTCAGCGTGCTGACCCTCCGCCAGGATCTTCTCCATCGCATCAGCTGCCGCCGTCAGCAAATCCGCCAACTCTTCACCGCGCTTCTCCATGCGCTTGAGCGCCTCATCGCACGCCTTACGAGACTCGCCCGTCCAATCACCCACGGCGCTATGGACACCATCAGCGACGTCAGGAATGAAATCCTTCACCGTCGACACCCGCTGACGGAACACCTGAGCCATCTGGTTGGCGCTAGCCTCCTCAAAGACCAGCATCGAATCGCTACTCATCAATAAACCTCCGTCACGACTCCGACTGGGCCAGCTGCATCAGGTCGTCGAACACGCTGCCACCCGACGAATCGCCGCCGCCCGACTCCGACCCAGAGCCCGCCTGGACCAACGACTGAATAATCTCTTCCTCAGTGGCAGAAAACGACTGCTCAACCGCAATCAGGGCCTCAGCCAAACGACCTAGGTCGTCAAACAAAACACTCAGGGAATCGCCCCATTTAGTCAGTGCATTACCCAACGGCTCCATATACGAGCCATTAATCCCCGCCGATGCTGACGTTACTTCATCACCGATGGTGCCCACTGCCTGAGCAAAAGGTTCAGCGGTAGCCTCAATACCCTGGGCAGCCTCAATCAGCTTGCCCGGAGTGAAACCTACATCTGCGCTCATGGTCACAACCTACAAATCCGCTGACCGACTGTCAAGCGGCGCCTGTGTGTTCGCTAGTGCTCCAGGTGTTCGTGTTCGCGGTGTTTTGCGCATTCGAGCTGGAATGTGGAGTGCGCGATGGGGAAGTGGTGGCATGCGCATTCGCCCAGCTGGTGGACGATGAGGTCACGGCTGGGGCCGTCCGAGTCCTCGGAGACGGTGACGTGCGCGGTGACGGTCACCAGGTGTGAGGACACGGCGGCCACGTGCAGGTCGTGCACGTCGAGGACGCCGTCAACGTCCAGCATGTGGGCCCGCAGCTTGGTGATGTCCACGGTCGCGGGCGTCTGCTCCATGAGGATCGTGAGGGAGCGCCTCAGGAGGGAAAGCGCGCGCGGGGCCATGAGAACAGCGATCAGCAGCGACGCGATCGCGTCCGCGCGCGCCCACCCGAATGCCCACTCTGCGCCTGCCGCCAGGATCACCGCGAAGGATCCGAGCGCATCGTTCGCGACCTCCAGGAATGCTGCCTTCATGTTCAGGTTCGCGTCGCGCCCGCCCGCCAGGATCGCCAGAGAAACGACGTTCGCGAGCAGGCCGATGACGCCGACGAGGAGCATCGGGCCGACCTCGACCTTGGGCGGTGACGCCAGACGCCACGCGGCCTCCCACGCGACCATCACACTGATAATAAGGAGCATGCCGGCCTGCAGTGCGGCGGCCAGAACCTCGGAACGCGCCCACCCCCACGTGTGCTTCTCGTCGCGCGGGCGACGCGTCAAGTGTGCCGCGACGAGGGCGACAACCAAGCCGGACGCGTCGACAACCATGTGTCCCGCGTCCGCCGCCAGCGACAAGGACCCAGACCAGAAGGCGCCGAGCAACTCCGCGATTACGACGGCCCCCGTCACCGCAAGCGCCCACCCCAAGCGCTTGGTTGAGGCCCCCGCGTGGGAATGATCGTGGCTGTGGCCGCCCTGCTCGCCGCCCGCAGAGTGCGCGTGCTCGTGGGAGTGCGCCACGGCCTCGTCAATATGGGACGAGGCAGGGGCCGGGACCCGGGAGGAAGTGGGCTCGTGCGGGGCAGTGGGGTTGCTGTCGAACATACGCCCTACTCTACGGCAGGGCGGCATGAGCGGGGGAGAACCCAACCCACGTATATGTTGCAGATCACTGTTTGGCTGTCTCGTCTTGGGACTGGGTGCCCGGGTCGAACTGTGACCGACGACGTATCCTAGGGGCAGAGCGCGGAGAACACCGCGACTGAAGGGCACACGCCCACAGGAACTGTAAAGGAGCGCCAATCATGGCAGAACCTCGTATCGTCACCGTCACTGGCGCAGCCGGCAACATCGGCTACGCCCTCCTGTTCCGCATTGCTTCCGGCCAGCTGTTCGGCCCGGACGTGCCCGTCAAGCTGAACCTGCTGGAGATCCCCCAGGCCGTCAAGGCCGCCGAGGGCACCGCCATGGAGCTCGACGACTGTGCGTTCCCGACCCTGGCCGGCGTCGAGATCTTCGACGACGTGAACCGTGCGTTCCAGGGCACCAACGTTGCTTACCTGGTGGGCGCTATGCCGCGCCGCAAGGGCATGGAGCGCGCCGACCTGCTCGAGGCCAACGCGGGCATCTTCGGCCCCCAGGGCAAGGCCATCAACGACGGCGCCGCCGACGACGTGCGCGTCCTCGTCGTGGGCAACCCCGCGAACACCAACGCCACCATCGCCCAGAACGCAGCGCCGGACGTCCCCGCGTCGCGCTTCACCGCGATGATGCGCCTCGACCACAACCGTGCGATCGCGCAGCTCGCCCACAAGACCGGCGCTGCGAACGCCGACATCAAGGATGTCGTCGTGTGGGGTAACCACTCGGCCGACCAGTACCCGGACGTCTCCTTCGCGAAGGTCGCCGGCAAGCCCGCGACCGAGCTCGTGGACGAAGAGTGGCTGTCCAGCTACTACCGTCCCACCGTCGCCAAGCGTGGCGCCGCCATCATCGAGGCGCGCGGCGCCTCCTCGGCCGCCTCCGCCGCGAACGCTGCGATCGACCACATGTACTCCTGGATCCACGGCACCCCCGAGGGTGAGTGGGTCACCGCTGGCGTCATGTCCGACGGCACGCACTACGGCGTCCCCGCCGGCCTGAACTTCGGCTTCCCCGTCACCTCCGACGGTGGCGAGTGGCAGGTCGTCGACGGCCTCGAGATCTCCGACGCGACCCGCGCCGGAATCGACCACAACATCAAGGCCCTCCAGGAAGAGTACGACGCCGTCAAGGCGCTCGGCTTCATCAAGTGAGGCTACCGCCCTCGTGGCGGTTGGTGGGAAGGGCGCGAGCCCGGCTGATTGGCCGGGCGCGCGCCCGCATGTATGCGGGGGTGTTGTTGGGGTGGCGGTGCGCGTGAAACGCGCGTGAAACTGGTGTCGTCGGCCCTGGTGGCTCGTGAAACGTGCGGCAGACCCACGTCATGGGGTGCTTCACCAGGTGCGGCAGCAATGCACTAGATAGCGCGGCATTGCGCTAGATAGCGTGGCAATGCACTGCTTACTACCCAGTGCAATGCTGCGCTAAGTGGTGCAATGCCACTGAGCAACAAGCCTGCGCGCGGCGAGATCTGCCCGATAGCTGCTCCAACGAGATGTCAGCCGAGCCATGCCGGGCAGCCCTGCACTAGTGAGGGAGCATGACACCAGTGAGGGAGCGTTGCACTGGCTCCGAGCTGGTGTAATGCCCCGCTAAGTGGTGTAGAACCACTTAGATGCAAGCGTGATTGCGACCTAATGCCTACTACGCGTTGGTGAGGACCATGTGAGCGGCCACGGGTCAGTGAAATGGTGCGTAGTGTCGGACCTATTGGCAGGGGCCGAGCTGCCCCTGATGTGTATCCGCGCTGTCGCTTGTTGCCGATGAGGCCGTGCACCCGATCAGTGAGCATTGCGCCCGCCCTGATCGGGTGCAACGCTTCCCATCGGCTGTAGCGCTCCCTATCGGGTGGAATGCTCCCCAGTGGGTGCAGCCCCGCAAAAGTCGCATGCAATTCTCCCGAAAGAATTTCAAATGTTGAAATTAAAACGTTGAAATCATGCGGTTTCTGAGGTTCCGTCAATTTGCGTCAGCGGGGAATTGCATGCGAGATTGTTGGGTAAGTGCTTAAGGGTGAGAGCCTAGTGTGTTGTGGAGCTAGCTGGGGCGTCGCCGGGGAGTGCCTCTTTGAGCCAGTCGTAGGCGACGCGCTCCGTACCGTTGGCAACCGTGATGGTGCCGCACTCTCGGAATCCGAATGACTCGAGCGCACGCCGCATCGGGGCGTTGTCCTCGTGGGTGTCGCAACGCAGATAGTCCGCATGCTCCGCTGCAAAGCTGAAAATCGCCCGCGCGACTCCACGCCCGCGCACCGCAGCGACGCGGTGAATCACGTGGTACTCAGCCTCGGAATGCCATGCGCCGTCGATCTCGGCATAGGTCTCATCCGGTCCTGGAATGAAAGAAAAGACGGCGAGCTGACCAGCCTCATCCGTTACGAGGAAACAGCATTCGCGCGCGATGTCTTCCTCAGCGTCAATGCGGCCAGGATACCCGTCGGGCCACTGAGTCGTGTTCCCGTTCGCCTGCATGAACGCCCGGGCATGCACATACGCGCTCTCGATGAACTCGAGGTCATCAGGAGAGGCGATTCGAATATGCATATTACGAGAGTAAGGTCGCGGTTGTCGTTCCTTGGTCGACACGCCGTATTATTGCACTAATTCGCATTTCGTGAACTCAGAAGCTGATTTTTGACAATGATATCCATTTGAAAATGTTAGGGCTTAGAGCTGTTGATTAAGCCCTGTGTGATGCGCTATATTAAATGTAATGACGGTGCCGGTTTTACGTACGCATATTTTGGGAATTTGAGCCTGAGCTGCCCTGGGGTTGGGGTTGTCATAGTATTGTCAGTCAGTGTACTCAGGTGAAGAGTGGGAGAATGTGGCGCAGTATGGTACGCAAGGGTAGAAACTGTACGATCAAAATCGTAGTTGTTGGTTTCGAAGTGTTAGACTCCATTTATTTGACTGTTCATTACCTCCGGGCTCCGGAGTGAAAATCTGTAGCGCTCTCGGTGAGACGGTGGCTTGTTCTTTCGGGACCATTTGCTCCATGGTGTTCATTCTGCATGCATTTCTGTACTGTTAATTGTTAGCGTATGTGTGGCACAGTGGCGCTGTTGGGGTGTAGAAAAGTTTCTTAGGTGAAAACTGTGAGATAATTTCATTTATGGAACCTGGCCCAAGATATGTGAAGCAAGGAATCTGGTCCTCCGGTTTTCCAGCTAAAAACAGGTTGATTATATTTTGTTTCTTCGATGAAGTGAATAGGTTCTGAAGTTGTTGCATCAGTGGAAATGTCTAAAACCTTGAGGTGGTTTGAATCCTTATTTCTTAGGATTGTGTTTTGTGTAAATAGTAGGGCCGTTTTGACGTCTGTCTCCGACCTGTTGGCGATGTGAATTGGGATAGTATTTGCCGGAGTTGAAAATGTGTTTTGGCAAATGAGAATGTGGACATTGTTTTGGCTGTTAGGACTTGTGTGTATTTCTGCTGTTCTTTCGAAAGTTATGTAGAGGCATCTCTGAATTGTACATTTGCTGATTGAGACTATTGTATCGGGGTTTGTTGAAATTATGTCAATGTTTGAGAAGGAGCATTCTTTGATGAATATGTGCCGGGGTGATTTGTTTGTGTTGATAGGTTCGGCATTTGTGGATATGCGTAGTTCGGGGAATGGTTGATAGGTGTTCCGATCTGGGGCTTTTGTTTCGCTCTGTGTGAAAAACGAGCACCTCTCGAGAGTGATTTCTGGGGTGACAATGCCCTGCCCGAAGTTCTTGATATCTATGTGTAGGTCATTCGTGGATAAGTATATTATGGAATTTGAAGCTGAAATTTTGGGCGCGTCGGCTGGTAGGTTGTCGATGTGTATGTTGCAGGTGTTAGTTTGTCCAGAGACTGTGAGCGAATCGCGGAAATGGGCAGTGCTCCATTGTACCTGTGAAAGAGTTGAGTCCGTGATTGTGACTGGCTTGTGAAATATTGAGTCGCTAAAGTCTAGTGTGGCACTACTTACTGTGTTTGTGAGTCGAATTGATGTGAATAGGGTGCAGTCGGTGAGGTTGATTGGGTAAGTGGACCAGTCTGCGTGAGGTGTTCGCTTTGAAGGGGAAGTAATTCTAACAATAATTGACTGTAGTATCGCTTTTTGGACCTCGGTGTGGTCATGTTTGTCTCCCTCGTCAGGGAGGAGAAAGCCTTCGTGGCGAACCTGGATGCAGAGTGTGTCGATGATGTGGCGCTGTAGCTGCTGTTTTTCGGTGTCGTTCAGAAGGGCGCTATGGGCTGCTGAATCTGCAAGTTCGGCGAGTAGTGTAACTGCGCTGAGACGTAGGCCAGGATTCTTCGACCCGAGGAGCTGGAAAATGTGCTCACGGCGCTTCCAGTAGTCGTCGCGTTCGATTGCTGCCCTTGCTTGCTTTGCGTTGGCGGCATTATCGTGGCTCCTCTGTTGCCAAGCCGAGAACGCTAGACCTGCTCCGACAATCGTTACGCACAGTTTCATAGCTTCTGATGATGGCCAATGAGGCTGACCTCCCCAGAAGACTGCGAGCAAGAGGGGCCAGCGCAGTAGCCCTTCAGCAATAGCTAGTGGGGTCCACCAATGCATTAGACAGGCGGGCATGGGGGTTAGTCGTGCAGGTTCTTCCTCTTCCTGTTTGCAGTGCTTCCAGAACTTCTGTCTCCCGAAGAAGGTTCCTCGTGTCGAGGTGTCGTCCTTGGGCTCGTTTGCGCTCTTGTGCTCATTGGCGGCGGGGACCATGGTGGCTCCTTTGCTCTGGTTCACTGCTTCGCATCGTAGCAGGCTGTCCAAGGGGAACGGTCGTGCGCAGGCGGTCAAACCAGCTTTGGTGTCAAGCGAATGTTTACGCCGGTCCCGTGGCGTCGCAGTTCTACAGCGTGGAGTGTGGCAGCTGGGCCCGATGGGTGGTGCCGTGGGCCCATCAAGTGGAGAGTTAACCCGCTTGGTGGCAGTGCTGGCGGCGCGCCCAGGCCGCCACCTAAGGGGTTAACGTGCGCATTGAGGGGTTCAAGCCGCCACTCATCGTGCCTAGGTGCCTGACAGAGCCGATGCGCGCGGGCTGCGAGCGTGAAACATGCGTGAAACTGTCACCGTTCCAGCATGCAGTAATCCGCCGAGCAACAACCCCGCTCGCACAGACGCAACCCCACCCCGCAACCCCGTGGCATCTCCCGCAAAGCGTGCCCCGGCCTCGTTGGAGGGTATGAACCTGGCTAGACTGACCCCTATGACTGAAAACGCGCAGCTTGTTGTGACCCTGTCCTGCCCGGACCGCCCCGGCATCGTGCACGCCGTCACGGGCGTGATCGGCGAGTCCGGCGGCAACGTCATCCAGTCCCAGCAGTTCGGCGACCCCGACACGGGCACCTTCTTTATGCGCGTTGAGGTGGACTCCCCGCAGGGCCGCGCGCCGATCGACGAGGGCCTGACCCGCGTCGCCGAAGAATTCAGCGCCACCTACCGCGTCGACGACCTGGGCCGCAAGCTGCGCACCATCATCATGGTCTCCCGCGAGGGCCACTGCCTCACCGACCTCCTGTACCGCCAGCAAACCCAGGGCCTGCCCATCGACGTGATCGCGGTCGTCGGCAATCACCCGGACCTGGCGCCCGTCGCGCAGTTCTACGGCGTCCCCTTCCTCAATATCCCCGTCACGAAGGATACGAAGGCCCAGGCGGAGCGCCAGCTCCTCGACCTCATCGCCTCCGAAAACGTGGAGCTCGTTGTCCTGGCCCGCTACATGCAGATCCTCTCCGACGAGGTGTGCCGCGCCATGCAGGGCCGCGTCATCAACATCCACCACTCGTTCCTGCCCTCCTTTAAGGGCGCGCGCCCCTACGCGCAGGCTCACGATCGCGGCGTCAAGCTGATCGGCGCGACCGCGCACTACGTGACCGCCGACCTGGACGAGGGGCCGATCATCGAGCAGGACGTCACTCGCGTGTCCCACGCCGACTCGACGCCCGACATGGTGGCGCTCGGCCAGGACGTGGAGCGCCGCGTCCTTGCCCAGGCCGTCCGCTTCCACGCGGAGCGCCGCGTCCTCATGAACGGCAACCGAACGGTCGTCTTCTCCCGCTGACGGCCTCGCAAGAACGTCCCGACGAGGCCGGGGCTCGGCAGGTGCGCGGGCTGAGCCTGACCGCCCGCCTGCCGCCTGGATCGCGTGACACCCCGCTCGCGTGTCGCGCCTGTAACAAGGCGACGTGCGGCCATCTGGTCATATTTGTGCGACAAATCGGGCTCGGATGGCCTGTCTTGTCACTTGGTGGGGAACGCTCAGACGTGATCTTTCGGTCATTTAGCGGGTAAGTGTCGCATTGACCGCCTGATAAATGGCACACTTATTACGTGGACGAAACGACTCAGCATCGCACCCCCATCACCGGCTACGTGCCCGGGGGTTTTGACATGTTCCATCAGGGACACCTCAACATCCTGCGCGCCGCGCGTGAGCGCTGCGATCGCCTTGTCGTCGGCGTGACCTCGGACGAGGCCCTCATCCGCATGAAGGGCCGCGCCCCCGTCATCCCGCTCAAGGAACGTTGTGACCTCGTGTCGTCGCTGCGTTTCGTGGACGCGGTTGTCGTTGACCTGGACCAGGACAAGCGCCTCGCCTGGCGCCTCCAGCCTTTCGACGTCCTCTTCAAGGGTGACGACTGGAAGGACACTCCGAAGGGTGCCCAGCTTGAGGCCGAAATGGCCGAGGTGGGCGCGCGCGTCGTCTACCTGCCGTACACGCCGTCGACGTCGTCGACGAAGCTGCGCCGCTTCATCGCCCCCGAGGACTTCTCTGACGAGGCCCCGGCGCAGGATGCGGACAAGGCACCGGAAGGAGAGCAGCAGTGAGTCTGCCCGTCGTGCTTGAGCCGGGTTCCTCCTGGGGGACTCGATTTAGTGCGTATCGAAGCGCGCTTGCCGCCGCCCAGAAGCCGGGTGCGGGCGTTCCCGCGTACATGCGCTGGGTCAACCGCGGTGCGGCGCGGGTCGTGGCCGCCGCGTGCGCAGCCTTCGGCTGGACCCCGAACTTCGTCAGCTTCATTTCCGTGTGCTTCTCGACGCTGGGCCTCATCGTCCTCGTCGCGCTTGAACCCGCGTGGTGGACGGGCCTCATCGTGGGCACGGCCCTCGCGGTCGGCTTCATGTTCGATTCTGCGGACGGCCAGGTCTCGCGCGTGACGGGTGCGTCATCGAAGACGGGGGAGTGGGTGGATCACGTCGCCGACGCGTTCCGTTCCCCGGCAATCCACTTCTGCACCGCCGCTGCGGTCATGGTCTACCGCCCCGAGTCGTGGTGGCTGGCCATCGTCGCGCTCGTTTACGGCTGGGTGACGTCGGGCCAGTTCATGAGCCAGATCCTCGCCGAGCAGTTCGTGCGCGCGGCGGGTCGCAAGCAGACGCGCGGCGGGAACCTGCGTTCCTTCGTGCTGCTGCCCACCGACCCGGGTGTGCTGTGCTGGTCCTTCGTACTGTGGGGTTTCGGCGTGCCTTTCATGGTGCTCTACACCTTCCTCGCGGTTATTGCGGTCGCGCACTCCTCGATCTCGTTGCGTCGCCGCTACCGCGACCTGCGCGCCCTGGACGTGGCCGCCAAGCAAGAGGCCAAGCAGGGAGCCAAGCGGGGGGAGTCCCGTGCCTGAGCTGTCCGTCCTGCTGCCCGCGCGCAACGCTGCCGGCACGATCACGCGCGCCGTGGCCTCGACCCTGGCGGCGATGCCACGCGACGCCGAGCTGGTCGTCGGCAACGACTCGTCGTCTGATTCGACGGTCGGCGAGGCCATCCGCGGCGCGTCGCGCGGGGGAGTGGTCGATCCGCGCCTGCGCATCGAGGACATCACCCCGGGTGAGGGGGGCGTGTCCCGCGTCCTCACCCAGCTCATGGAGCGCACCGACTCGCGCCTCGTGGGCCGCATGGACGCCGACGACGTGTCCCTCAAGGGTCGCTTCAAGCGCACAATGCGCGCCATCGAGCGCGGCGACGACATGGTCTTCACGCAGATGATCGAGCTGCGCGGCTCCCGCCCGGTTCCGCGCATGCCCTACGAGATCACGCCCGATGACATGGGCTGGCACCTGCTGCTCACCAACCCCGTGTGCCACCCGACGATGCTGGCCACTCGCGAGATCATGGACCGCGTGGGCGGCTACCGCTCGGTCCCCGCCGAGGACTACGACCTGTGGATGCGCGTCGCCTCCGCAGGCGGTCGCATCCGCCGCATCGCGCCTTGGGGTCTGCTCTACCGCATCCACCCGGGCCAGGTCACCGGGAACGCGTCGTGGCGCTCGGATTCGTGGAAGAATCCTGAGCAGGCCCAGGCTTTCGCCGACCTGTCGCGGTCCCTGACGGGCCAGGAGCTGCCGCGCCTGGTCTCGCTCGTTTCGCTTCCTCGCGAGGAGGCCGAGCGTGAGCTCGACCGATTCGTGCAGGTCTACACTCAGGGGGTCGCGTCTCGACCCGCATCGTCTCGCCGCGCTCTCGAGCGCCGGCTCAATGCGCGCGCCGTGTGGGTGCGCTCTCACCTCCAAGGAGAACAGTCATGATCCTGACCCCTCCGCCTTCGGGCGGCCAGCAGATCCTTCGTCACGCGCTGGCTCGTCGCTGGGCCTCGATCGTTGCGGGGACCGTGGTCGGCCTGGTCGTGGGTGTCGCCGCAGCTTTTGCCGCGCCCGTGTCGCACTCGGCGACCGTGTCGATGACCGTGACGTCTCCGTCCCCGACGCCGGCCCCCGTCGTGCGCGCCTCCCTGTCGAACACGACGGACATGGTGACCGAGCAGGGGATCGCGAAGTCCGCTGCCGTCCTCGACGCCGCGGCGGAGCAGCTCGGTGGCGGCCTGACCGCTGCCGACCTGCGTTCCAACGTGGAGGTCTCGGGCGACACGAACGGTACGATCGTCAAGATCGAGTACGTGGCCCCCACGCGTGAGCAGGCCGTCGCGGCCGCCGACGCGATTTCTGCCGCCTATCTGAAGGAGCGCACCGCCCTCGTCGAGCAGCGCGCCGACGAGATGGCCGAGGGCGTGAACGAGCAGATCAAGGCCCTGGAGACTGAGCTTGCAGGCCTGACACCCACGGTCGACGAGGACGGCAACGCGAAGGACAACCCGCGCGCCGCCGAGATCACGACCGAGCTGACGAAGCTCGCAAAGGAAGCCGAACAGCTCGCTCCCTACCACGCCACCGCCGGCCGCGTGATTACCTCCGCCGAGGCCTCGGCCGACGAGGTGTCGCCCTCCAAGGGCCGCCTGATCCTCATCACGACCGTCGTCGGCGTCTTCGCTGGCCTGGTCCTGGTTCTCATCCGCGAGACCCGCTCGCGTTCCCTGGCCTCGCCCACGCAGCTGGCCGACCTGACGGCCCTGCCCGTGTGGAGCGCCGAGGAGGGAACCCCCGAGCCGTGGCTCGCCCCCACTCGTATGCTCGCCATGGCGATCGACCGCGACCACTGGGTCGACCTGATCGTCGACGCCTCCGACCCGCAGGCGCGTGACCTGCACCGCGTCCTGTCGGCCTCGCTGGCTGAGACCCGCGTGCCCGCGCCGCGCCTCATCGACATCAAGCAGCCGCTGGCCTCCCTGCTGGACGAGGTCCGCCCCTCCCGCCACGTCCTCGTCGCCGTGCGCAAGGGCCACGACCTCAAGGAACTGCACGCCCTCCTCGACGAGCTCGCCATTATCAACCGCGAGGTGAACGGCATGATCTACCTGGGCGACCAGGTGGTTGCGTCCGCCGCCTCCGCTCCCGCGGCTCCCGCCCGCTCCGCTGAGGTCATCGTCCCCACGGACGAGGCCGAGGCTGCCGACCAGGCTCCGGCTGAGGAAGCCGCCGACTCCGAGAAGGCATCCGCCGAGTCCGCTCCGACAAAGGAAACGGAAGACACCGCCGAGTCCAAGAAGTCGGGCAGCAAGGGCACGACTTCCTCGAAGAAGGGCAAGAAATGAGCGCCGAGGAGACCACCGTGGTCGACGCAAAGGCGGCCTCCATCTGGCACGTTGACCGCACGGCGCGCGTCTCCCAGCTGATTTCGGGCGACCCGTCGGATCCGCGAGCGCTCGTGCTCGTGCGCGATAACGGTCGCAACTCCGCGTTCGTCGAGATTGACGGAACGGACCACCCAGAGACCGATCCGCGTGTGCTCGAGGTCGAGCCGGCCCCTGCGCGCGGCTGGGAAGAGGGCGCTGGCGCAGACGTGGACGCGACTGTCGTCATGTGCACGGTCGGCTCCTGCGACATGCTCGAGGACGCTGTGCGCGCCATCCTCGCGCAGGATCATCAGCGTTTCACGCTCGTCGTCGTCGATAACGCGCCGGAGACGGGCCTGACCCGCGAGAAGCTCGCGGGCATCGAGGACACGCGCCTGACCATCGTGTCGGCGTCGCGTCCGGGGCTGTCGCGTGCCCGTAACCGCGGTGTGCTCGCTGCTCGCGGTGAGGTCATCGTCTTCACGGACGACGACGCGATCGTCGACCCGCATTGGCTGACCGCCATGATCGACCCGTTCACGGCCTCGCCGTACGTGGCCGCGACGACGGGTATCGCCCTGCCGCTGGAGCAGCGTTACGCGCCCCAGCGGTGGTTTGAGTCGCGCGGCGGCTTCCCCAAGGACATGTCCCCGCGCGTGTGGTGCGTCGGCGATATTCCCGAGGGCCTGGAGGCTCTGGGTGAGAAGGGTGACGGCGGCCCGCTGTTCCCGATTACGACCGCCCGCGTGGGCGCGGGCGTGTGCATGGCGATGCGCCGCGACGTCCTCATGGAGGTTGGCCCCTTCGACCCGGCTCTGGGGGCTGGCACCTCGACGCGCGGCGGCGAGGACCTCGACATGTTCGCGCGCATCCTGGCCACGGGCGACGTCATCGTCCACACGCCCGACGCGCTCGTGCACCATCGTCACCGCGTCGACGAGGCCGGTCTCGACAAGCAGATTCGAGGCAACGGCTCCGGTATGGCTGCTCTCCTGACGAAGGCAATTATCGCGAAGCCCTCCGTGCTCGGTACCCTGGCAACACGCGTGCCCGGCATCCTCAACCGCGTCAAGCCCGGAGGCGCCCGCGTCGCCGGCACCGATGAGGACGTGCCCGGCTCGCTCACCACCTCCGAGATCAAGGGTTTCCTCGAGGGCCCCTTCCTGTACCTGTCCTCGCGCAACCGCAACAAGCTCGGTGCCCCGCGCCAAGCCCAGCAGGCGAGCGCGCAGGGCAGCGCATCCCCGTCGAGTAGCGCTGAGGAGGCCCAGGCCTCGTCCGCGACCGAGACGACCGGCGAAGGGAACGGACACGCGTGAGCCCGCGTCGAGGACTCTGGGCCAAACCCGCCCCCGCCCGCATCGGGCCGCTGAGAGAGGACGCGCAGGACCTACCTGCGTGGCCCTTCGTCGTGGCCTATTCGGCGTATTTTCTGTGGTGGGTGCTCGGCTCCGGTGACCTGATGTGGCCGCTGTTCGCGACCGTCATGCTCGTGTTCATGATCGGTCGACACGGCCTGCGTTTCCCGCCCGGGTCCATCCTGTGGGTGTTCTTCCTGGCGTGGGTGCTGGCCTCGATGACGATGCTGGATACGGGCGGGCGCGTCATCGGCGCGTTCTACCGTTTCTTGCTGGAGCTGTCGCCCGGTGTCTTTGCGGTCTACGCGTTTAATGCGCGCAAGTCCCTGAGCGTGCGCACGATCGTGGGCGCGATGTGGGGCTTCCTGGCCTCGACCACCATCGGCGGATTCATCGCCATGGCGGCTCCGACGCTGCGCTTCAAGACGCTCATGTACTACCTGGTGCCGCGCGCCCTGCACTCCAACGACTTCGTCAAAGAGTTCACGAAGCGCGCGACCACCCAGTGGAACCCGTCGTCCTGGATCCTGTCCGACCCGCGTCCGTCCGCCCCCTTCATCTATTCGAACACGTATGGCAACGTCTATTCGCTGATCTTCCCGCTCGCGCTCGTCTTCGCGTACGTGCTGTGGCGCGAGCGCTCCAAGTGGCGTTTCATCGTGGCCGCCGTGTGTGCTCTCTCGGTCATCCCGGCGGCGGCGACGCTCAACCGCGGCATGTACATCGGTCTCATCGTCATCGTCGTGTGGGTGGGTTTCCAGCGCCTGCGAGCGGGTGCCTGGCGTACCGTCCTGGGCATTATCGCGGCGATCGCCGTGGGCGTGGGCGCGTGGCTGGCGACCCCGGCCTCGCAGTCGCTCCTCGAGCGCGTCGCGGCCTCGTCCTCGACGGAGGACCGCGCCTCCAACTACCTGGAGACCCTGTACGAGCTCCAGCAGTCCCCGCTCCTGGGCTTCGGCGCCCCGCGCCCCTCAGCCTCGCCGTGGCTGCCCTCCCTGGGCACGCAGGGCCAGTTCTGGACGGTCATCTTCTCCTACGGCCTGGTCGGCCTGGCCCTGTTCCTCGCGTTCTTCCTGCGCATGTTCCCGCGCATCTGGCGCGCCACGGACGTGTACGGCTCAATCCTGGGCGGCATCATCCTGGCGACCCTGGTGGAGCAGTTCTACTACGGCATGAACACGGGCCTGATGATCTCCGTCGTGGCGGTCGCGCTCCTGTCGCGTCACCTGGAGGAGGAAAGCGACCCGATCAAGCGCGCCCAGGCCGAGCGTGAGGGCGTCGCGAGCACCGGCGGCGTCGCGGGAACCGTCCGCGCCGAGCGCGCCGTGCGTATGGGGCAATGGACAAGCCCCGCCGCGAACGACGGGGCTTTTGCCACTGCGATGCTTGAGCGACTCAACAAGTCGGGTCGTCGGGGAACGAGAAACCGGACAGCTTCCAGGTCTCACCGTCCTTCACAAACTGAAAATAGGTGAGGGCGCGGGTCATGGTCGTGTCGTCCGTCAGCGCAGTGCCCGCGTCGTTGAGGACGCGAACGTTAGAGGAGTCGACGCACGCCGAGACCGTAATGTTGCCCGCCCCGTCATCGCTGATGATGTGGACGTCCTCAAGGGTCGGCGTGCCCGTGGCGTGGGTGCCGTCCCTGGTCCACTCGAGGGCCTGCGCGTCGAACTCCTCCAGCGCGGAAGCGGTGAGCACGGAGGACAGGTCGGTGGCGCGCGCCTGCTCGGGGTCCGCGTACGCGTCCCACAGGGTGTTCATGACGAAGCTGGCCTGCCCGGCGGCCTCAGAATCCGTGGCCAGCGAGCCGGACGCGTTGGCCGGGCCTCCCGACTGCGGGGCGATGGTCTTGGGAACGGACTGCGGAATGTCTGACTGCGTATCGTCGAGGCTCTGCGTGCCGGACGCAGCGGATGCCGCCGCGTCGGTGTCGGACGAACCCGTCAGGCGCACAAAGCCGACGATGACGAGCGCGATGATCAGCGCGATGGCGGCTGCCAGCAGAATCTTCTTGCGAGCAGGGGAGAGCGAGTTGATGAAGTCCATGTCTATCCCATCGGTAGGTTATAGAGAAAGGCTACCGCGTGGTAGCGGGAAGGTTAATCATGAGTGAGGCAAATCAAGCCAGGCGTTCCCTCGCGCGCGGGGGCATCGTCGGCTTCGTCGGAGCGGCCGCCTCGGCGGTCCTAGGCTTCGCATTCACGATCATCCTCTCGCGCATGCTTGGCGCGCAGGGCGCGGGCATCGTCACCCAGGCGACAGGCGTCTTCGCGATCGTCATGGCTCTGGCCAAGGTGGGCCTCGACTCCACCGCCATCTACCTGATGCCTCGCCTCTCCCTGGACGCACCCGAGGAGATCCGCGCGACCCTGTCCTTCATGGCCTCCATGACGGTGGGCGTGTCCACCGTGTGCGTCCTCATTCTCGAGGCCGTGGCCCCCTTGATCTGGAACGCTGACGTCGCCGCATCCACCCGAGCGGTGCTCTGGTTCGTGCCGATCGGCGCCCTCACCCTGGTTGCCTCCGCCGCCCTGCGGGCGCTCGGCAACATGCGCGAGTACGTCCTCGTCCAAAACCTGCTCCTGCCCGGCCTGCGCCCCCTCCTCGTCGCGCTCGCTGCCGCGTTCACCGGGTCGCTGGCCTTCGTATCGATCGCGTGGGCGCTGCCCTTCGTCGTCGTCCTGGTGGCCTCGTGGTGGCTCCTGCTGCGCCACATGCCCTCGGCCGCGGACTCCGTGGGGCGCTGGCCCAGTGCGCGCCGCCGCCGACAGGTCATCTCCTTCGCCCTGCCTCGAACCCTCACCGCGGGCCTCGAGCAGGCGCTGCAATGGCTGGATGTCCTCCTCGTTGGCCTCCTCGCGGGGGACGCGGCCTCGGGCATCTACGGCGGCGCGATCCGCTTCATCCAGGCGGGCATGGTCGTCGACACAGCCCTGCGCGTCGTCGTCTCCCCGCAGTTCTCCAAGCTTCTGCACCAGGGTAAGACCAAGGAACTGCGCGACCTGTACAGCACGGCCTCGATCTGGCTCGTCCTGTTCGCCGCACCCATCTACGCGCTCATGGCGATCTACGCGCCCGCCCTGATGCGCATCCTCGGCGACGGCTTTGCCCCGGGCGCGAACGTCCTCGTCGTGCTGTGCATCGGCTCGATCGTTACTTTCATGGCGGGAAATATTCACTCGCTGCTCATCATGAGTGGCCGCTCGGGGTGGGCCGCGATCAACAAGATCGTGGTCCTCACCCTCAACGTTGTGGGTAACGTCATCTTTATTCCTCGCGGAGGAATGGTGGCTGCGGCCATCGTGTGGGCCGTGTGCATGGTGCTTGACGCTGCCATGGCAACCGTTCAGGTCTCGCGTTTCATCGGTGTGACACCCAAATTGTCCGAAGTGGTCAAGCCTATCCTCATGGTCGGCGTGTCCGCGGTGATTCCGGGCGGGTGTATAGCGTGGTGGCTGGGGCGTGATTCCTTCGTTGCGACCGTTGTCGGCTCGACTCTCTCGATCCTTGCTTTTGCTTGTGTTTGCTGGGCGTTCAGGGATCGTCTCCACCTGTCGGGACTTGGGTCCCTCGCGAGGAGTCGTCGGGGCTGAAAATGGGGTGCGTGATGCATCTGTGAAAGTGGGTCTTGACCAACCGGTTGATCTAACAGGGATTGTTGTGTAATTATTTATGCAACAAGTTCCCGTTATCTCCGAAAGGTCGTGTCATGGCTTCCGCACTTTCGCGCCTTGCAATCCTTGCAACCGCGCCGATTGTCGCCTGCGCTTCCCTCGCTATCGCTCCGATGGCTCAGGCTGTTGGTGCAGGTCAAGGGGATTCTGCACCCGGTCAGGCTGCCGTTCATGATGGTCTGAGTGCTGCCACCGCCGCAGCGTCGTGCTGGGATATTAAACAGCGGAATCCCGAGGCAACGGACGGAGCCTACTGGCTCCAGACTCCCGCGATGGATCACCCCGAACAGTTCTTTTGTGACCAGACGACAGACGGTGGCGGTTGGGTCATGGTCGGCCGTGGTCGCGAAGGATGGGAATCCTGGAGCGGCGGCAAGGGCGATCCCGCGAAGCTGACCTCCCGCTCGCGCACCCCGGGCGACTTCGATGTCGTTCAGCTGTCCAACAAGGCCATCACCGAGCTGCTCAACAACGAGCCGGTCAAGGATCAGGCTGACGGTGTGCGCGTCATGCGTTCCTGGAGCGCCTCGGGCCGCTCCTACCAGACGGTCGACCTGCAGTTCCCGAAGATGACGGACTTCGTGTGGCCTTTCAAGATGGCCCACCCGATCAACATTCAGCTTGATAAGGGTGGCTGGCGCTCCGGCGTCATGTGGAGCCAGACCGGCTACGACAATGAGTGGAACGGCCTGCAGACCTACCCGAGCGCCCGCACGACGGGCTGGCTGATGGGTTGGGGTTACGGCGCGCAGGCCTCTAACTGGGGCGGCGACGTTTCCTCTGCCAACTCCTTCTTCCGTAAGTCCGGCCTGACGGTCTTCCCCTACGCCGAGGTCTACGTGCGTCCGCACATCTCCTCGGACTCGTCCTCCTTTACGCGCATCCCCGACGAGGGTATGAGTGGCTCCACCGTCTCTGGAGCGGTTTCCAACTTCGCCGCGAAGACCTCGTGGGGCGTGAGCGGTAACCTCAATGGCTCTTATGCCGAGGGCAGCATCCAGGTCCAGGCGCTTGCTCAGGTCGGTTCCACCATGTACGTGGGCGGCAACTTCACCGGCGTTAAGCAGGGCGACAAGGGCGCGGAGATCTCCTCGCGTGGCCTCGCCGCCTTCGACGTGAACACCGGTAACTTCACCGGCCAGACCTTCGACTTTAACGCCCAGGTCAAGGCCCTCCTGGCTCTGCCCGACGGACGACTCCTCGTCGGCGGCGACTTCACCCGCGTCAACGGCGAGACCCACGTTGGTACCGTCGTCATCAACCCCTCGACCGGCCAGATCGACCCCTCCTGGGACCTGCAGATCGTCAACGCGTTGCGCGGCGGTTCTGTGAGCGTGCGCGCCCTGACCTACTACGACGGCAACGTCTACCTGGGTGGCTCCTTCACCCACCTCTCGGGCGGCGGCAGCTCTAAGGTCTACGCCCGCAACGCCGGACGCGTCTCCCTGAGCGGACGCCCCGATCGCTCGTGGAACCCTGAGATCAGCGGCTCCGTCCAGGCAGTCGGTGTGTCCGAGGCCAACAGCGCCTTCTACGCGGGCGGTCACTTCACCACCGCGCACGGCAACCAGCGCGCCTGGTACGCGGCCAAATTCTCCACGCAGGCCGGTGCCGCTCTGGATACGGGCTTCTCCTTCGAGCCCTCGGCTCCCTCCGCGGGCAAGTATCAGCAGACCATCTCCTCGGCGGGTGACCGCGTGTACATCGGCGGATCCGAACACTCCCTGTTCGGCTACGACGCCGCCAGCAACCAGCGCCTCTCCGGTGCCATGATGTTCAGCAACGGCGGCGACCTGCAGGCCAGCACCGTCTCCGCGAAGGGCGTCATCTACGGTTCCTGCCACTGCTCGGATGCGACGTACCAGGACATGTACACCTGGTCCATGAATATGTCCTGGTCTCGTGTCGACGAGATTAAGTGGGTCGGCGCCTGGGATGCTGCCACCGGCGAAAGCCTCAAGTGGACACCCTTTGAGCTGTCCTCGCGCCGCAAGACCGGTGCCTGGGCCCTGACCACTGACAGCAACGGCAACCTGTGGGTGGGCGGCGACTTCACCCTCTCCCACACCGACGCCACGCACACCCAGTGGAACGGCGGCTTCGCCCGCTACGACAACCGCGACAACGTCGCGCCCGAGGCACCGACCCTGCTGCGCTCCTCCGCAGCCACAGCCTCGACCGTGACCCTCGCATGGGAAGGCGTCTCCGACGCCGTCTCCTACGAGATCCTGCGCGACGACCGTCCGATCGCCACCTCCACCACCACCAGCGTTGAGGTGCCGCGCGGCGGCGAGAACCGCTTCTTCGTGCGCGCCGTGGACGCCGAGGGCAACCGCTCCGCGACCACCCCGGTTTACACCGCGCCGGCCTACGGCCAGGTCGATCCGGCCAACCCCGTCCTCCTCGAGGCGGGTGCCACCTGGAGCTACCGCGCCGAAGCCAGCGCCGCGCCCGAGAACTGGGCCCAGGCCTCGTTCGACGACTCCGCGTGGCCGACCGGCGCGGCACCCCTGGGCTACGGCGATGCTGCGATCGCCACCCAGATCGCCGCCAAGGGTACGCGCCCCGTGACGACCTACTACCGTTCGCACTTCCAGGTGGCCGACGCGAACGCCCTCAAGGGTGTCACCGTCAAGTACCTGGCCGATGATGGCGCCGTCGTCTACGTCAACGGCGTCGAGGTGGACCGCACCCGCATGGGATCCGGCACGGTCAGCTACACGACCCGCGCCGACGCTGCTCCCAACTATGCTGCGGCCTCCGCCTCCCCCTCCGAGGTCTTCGTCCCCGCCTCCGCGCTGAAGACCGGTGACAACCTCATCGCAGTGGAAACGCACGTCAACTACCTGCGTACCCCGACCGTGTCCATGCAGGCTTCCATCGTCCGCGTGGACGGCGCGCCGGAGAACAACAGCTCTGTTCCCTCCGATCGCAACAATGAGCCCGACGACGCGACGAAGCCGATCGACGCGACCACCGTCAAGTCCGGCACGGTCATCGACACCGGCGCCGAATGGAACTACTGGACCTCCACGAACGAGCCGTCCTCCGACTGGGCCACCACCGGCTCGCTCGCGAGCTGGAACCGCGGCTCCGGCCCGATCGGCTGGGGAGACTCCGGTGCGGCGACCGCCCTCGACATTGCGAAGAACGACCGCGCGGTCACCTACTACTTCGCACGCGACATCGACCTGGGAACGATCAGCGCGAACACCGCTCTGACCGTGAAAGTTCGCGCGGATGACGGCGTCGTCCTGCGAGTCAATGGCAAGGTCGTCGACACGAAACGTATGACCAATGGAAACATTACTCACACGACGTACGCGAACACAGCCGTGAGCGCCGCCAAGGCTTCCTCCGACCTGCTTGAGGTCACCATCCCCGCGAGCCTCTTGACGAGCGGCGTGAACCGCATCGGCGTCGAGGAACATCTCAACTACAAGGGAACGCCCTCGATGACCTTCGACCTGAACGCAACTCTTGTCAAATAACGGAAAACCGTGCTTCTTCGCTCGTGTTCGCGAGAAGTCGGAGCTGCTGACAACGCATCTTGACAACTCGTGAATCAGGCTGACAAGTGGAGCCCCTGCCGTGATGGCGGGGGCTCCCTTGTATGTGGTCAAGCACTCCCGTTTTGCGCTAACCAAGTGGTTGAGCGGGGGCGATTAACGTGACACTATAGAAGTAACCATTTACGCAATACCTGTGAGGACCCCATGAGCTTTATGCGCCGTTGCTTGGCGCTCGGACTGGCATCAGTGACCGGTCTGGGCGTGCTTGCATTTTCTCCGGCTGCCAACGCAGCCGCCGACCCGCTTCACGACGGCCTGAGCGAGGCCACGGCAGCGGCCTCGTGCTGGGAAATCAAGCAGAATGATCCCCGCTCGAAGGACGGAACCTACTGGCTGCAAACGCCCACCATGGACGCGCCCGGTCAGTTCTTCTGCGACCAGACCACTGACGGCGGTGGCTGGGTCATGATCGGTCGCGGCCGCGAAGGCTGGGAGACGTGGAGCCAAGGGAAGGGCGACCAGGAGAAGCTCAAGACCCGTCCGCGTACGGCCGGCGACTTCGACGTCGTCCAGGCCTCGCACGAAACCGTCAACGGCCTGCTCGGCGGCACCGCGGTCTCCGACCTCGATGACGGCATCATGGTCCAGCGCGCCTGGAACCACAGGGGCACCGCCTACCAGACGGTACGCATGCGCTTCCCGAAGATGCGCGACTTCATCTGGCCCTTTAAGAGCGCCCACCCCGTGGACGTGAAGTTCAACCGCGAGTGGTGGGTCAACGGCGGCATCGTCTGGTCGGGCTTCGGCACGAACACTGGCTGGGGATACGTCAACCTGACGGCCTCCGCGCAGAACAAGTACACGATGGGCTGGGGTTACGGCCCTCTCGCCACGTCGTGGGCCGACACGTCCTCCTCGACGTCGTACTTCCACTACAACGGCTCGATCATCAACCCCTACGCCGAGGCCTACATCCGCCCGCAGCTGCGCTCGACGGATGCCAGCTTCCGCGCCATCGGCGACGGCGGCACGCCCGCCGAAAAGCAGAAGGACACCGCTTCTGAGTTCGCCTCGCCGATGTCTTGGGGCGTGACCGGCAACCTCAACGGTTCCTACAAGGAAGGCAATATCCAGGTCCAGGCCTTCGAGCAGATCGGCTCGACCATGTACGTCGGCGGTAACTTCACCGGCGTGCAGAAGGGTAAGAACGGCCAGGAGATCGCATCCTCGGGTCTCGCCGGCTTCGATGCGACGACGGGGGAGTGGAACGGACAGACCTTCTCCTTCAACAACCAGGTCAAGGACCTCGCTGAGCTGCCTAACGGCAAGCTCCTCGTGGCCGGCGACTTCACCCGGGTCAATGGTGAGACCCACGTCGGCACGGTTCTGATCGACCCGGCGACCGGTCAGATTGACCCGTCGTGGACCCTGCAGGCGCGCACCGGCGCCAACGGTGGCCGCGTCTCGGTGAAGTCCATCAAGATCATCAACGACCACATCTACCTGGGCGGTATCTTCACGCACTTCCAGGGCAACGGTGCGTCGTGGACCTATGCCCGTAACGGCGCGCGCCTCGATATCAACGGCAAGCCCGACCGCTCGTGGAACCCCGAGTTCAACGGCACCGTCATTGATATCGACGTTGACGAAAACGAGACCTACTACTACGCTGCCGGCTACTTCACGCGCGCGCACAACCTGGTCGTCGAAAATGCGGGTCGACTGTCCACAGCCACCGGCGCTGCGCTGGACTCGTCCTGGACCTTCCAGCACTCCTACCTGATCGGCAAGTACCAGCAGACCGTCACCGCGCGCAACGGCCGCGTGTACTTCGGCGGCTCGCAGCACTCGCTCTTCGGATACAACTCCGACTCGATGACCCGCACCTCGGGTTCCATCACCATGCAGAACGGCGGAGACGTTCAGGCGAGCACCCGCTCCGCCACGGGTGTCGTCTACGCCTCGTGCCACTGCTCCGACTTCGCCTTCCAGGACGCCTACCACTACCTGACGCTGGGCACCTCCTGGACGCGAGCCGACGAAATCCAGTGGGTCGGCGGCTGGGACGAGGCCACGGGCCGCCAGCTCGGCTGGACCCCCTACCGCCTGTCCTCCCAGCGTTTCACCGGCGCGTGGGCCCTCGAAATGGGCGACGACGGCGCGCTGTGGGCAGGCGGCGACTTCAACTACTCCTACACGTCGCTCACCTCGGGACAGTGGTCCGGCGGCTTCGTGCGCATGCCTGCGCGCAACGCTACCGCACCCGCCGTGCCCGCCAACCTGCGCGCCTCCGACGGCAACTCCCAGCAGGTGACCCTCAAGTGGTCCTCCGTGCCCGGTGCCGTCTCCTACGACATCCTGCGTGACGATCGTCCGATCGCCACCACGACCTCGAACTCCGTGACCGTGCCCCTGGGCGGCAAGAACCGCTTCTTCGTGCGCGCTGTCGCCTCCGACGGCCTGCGCGGCGCGTCTACGCACGCCTACGTGGTCGACTCCAACGGTAAGCCCGCGCAGCCCGACGATTCTTCGCTGCTCGTCGACGAGGACGACACCTGGGCGTACCACTGGTCGACCGAGCCGGTTGCCGACAACTGGGCCCAGACCTCGTACGATGATTCCTCCTGGAGCCGCGGCGCCAGCCCGATCGGCTACGGCGGCCCCGGACTCAACACGACGCTGACCCCGGGCGCGGCCAAGACCCGCCCCGTCACCACCTACGCACGCGTCAACTTCACGGTCGCCGACCCCACCGCCATCGGTGGTGTCAACGTCGCCGTGACGGCCGACGATGGTGCCGTCGTGTACGTCAACGGCACCGAGGTCGTCCGCCAGCGTATGGCCGACGGAACTGTCGACGCGTCCACCTTCGCGTCCTCCTCCGTCTCGACGCCCGCGGCGCGAGCCGACCGGCAGCTCGTCTTCGTTCCCGCGTCCTCCCTGGTCGCAGGCACGAACACGCTCGCCGTCGAAACGCACCTCAACTACCGCTCCAGCTCGTCGATGACCATCGACGGCATGGTCAAGGTCGTCGCCAAGGGCGATGAGCCCGCGCCCGCGCCTGCCCCCGACCCGGAGCCGGAGCCGCAGCCCGAGCCGCAGCCCAACACGCCGCTCACGCCCGACCCGGACAAGCCGCTCGAGGTCCTCGACGTGTCCGCGGTGAACTTCGGTAACTTCCTGTACCCCGGTATGTACTGGAACTACTGGAATTCCAAGGAAGCGCCCGACGCCAAGTGGAACTCCACCGCCGACCTGTCCAAGTGGAAGCACGGCGCCAGCCCGCTCGGCTGGGGCGACCGCGACGCAGGCACGCCCTTCGATCTGCCCGCCAAGGACCGAGCCATCACGAACTACTTCGTCCGTGACGTCAACTTCGGAACCCTCAGCGCAGACTTCGAGGTCGTCCTCAACGTCCGTGTCGACGACGGCGCCGTCATCTACGTCAACGGCACCGAGATTCAGCGAGTCAACATGCCCGAGGGCACCATCGACGCCAACACGCGAGCCTCCTCCAACGTGGGGCTGGCCAAGGCGAAGGATAACCTCGTGCGTATCACGGTCCCGCGCAAGGTCCTCAAGGATGGTGTCAACCGCATCGCCGTCGAGGAACACGCCAACTACGCGGGCGCCGCATCCGTCACCTTCGACATGAAAGCAAGCCTGCTGAGGTGAACCCCATGACTGACCAGTCAACCTCCGCTGGCGGCCCGGACTACCCCGAGGCCGTAGGCGAGGTCGGCACTCTCGCCGACCCCGCATTCGACGCCATGGCCCAGCGCGTGCTCACCCGCGGGCACGCCACCACTTGGCTCAACCACTGGTCCCTCTTGCACGCCGACTTCCGTGCGCTCGCGCGCATGAACACCGTCGGCTTCGACGGGACTCTGCTGCAGATGCGCCTGCGCGCGGCCGGTCACGAGGTCTCTCGGACCTCCGCCGACCTCGTCCTGCCGCACGTGTTTGACCGCCTCGATGACGGCGCCCGCATCACGCTCATCGGCGCCGTTCCCGAGGCCGGCCAGGCCGCAGCTGAGCGCCTGCACCGATTCGACGTCCAAGTCATCGACGGGTACGAGGGGCTCCGCCGCTTGAAGGCAGATCCGTCGGTGCTCACCGCCTTCGATCCGCGACTCGTCATCGTGGGCCTGGGTGCTGGCCTCCAGGAAGTGGTCGCGTCCGTCGCGCTCGGACTCGTGCCCGAGGCCTCCGTGTGCACCGCGGGTGGATGGATCGACCAGTACGCGCGAGCAGCCGACGACTACTTCCCGGACTGGGTGCACGCCGCCCGGCTCGGCTGGGCGTGGCGCATCGCCCACGAGCCCAAGCGCCTCACCAAGCGCTACACCGTCGAAGCACTCGACTTCGTCGCGCACGCCCCCGAGCTCATCTCCCGGCTTGAGGCCATGGGTAGCTTCGACGATCTCGGACTCGTCGTTGGACCTCGCTCCGACGCGGAGGAGTGACGTCGACGCTGTTCACGCGAAACTGTCCATGAGGCATTTGGCGTGAGCCACTGCCAAGGAGGCCGGCCCCGCGGGGCCGGCCTCCGTTGTATCCGTCGCTGGGCTGCTATCGATTGCTGGCGTGCGGTGGTCTGTGCTGACGTCCAGCGCTGCTTGTGTCCTGATAGGTCCATCGTCGATGAGGGAGTCTGCGTGTACGCGATAGGTTGCGAGCACGCGGATAGGTTATGAGCATGCGGATAGCTTATTAACCTATCCGCATGTCGATAACCTATCCATATCGTCATAACCTATCCGCATCGTCACGATGGATCCGCCCAGCCTGTGAGCAAGGCAGGTTGATCGCGAGGCTGGTCTTGGTCGGTTATGCGTCTCGAAGACTGGGCGCCAGCAGGGTCCGCGCGGTGTTCAAAACCCTCAGGTCAGCCCCTCTTTCGTGCATGAGCGGTGGTCGGCTTTCGGGAGCGTTCAAGGGGTGTGCGCGGGGGTGGGGCGTGGTGCTGAACGTGTCTCAAAACGCTTCCGAATGGATGCTTAAAAAGGGTTATGCGGTGAATGCCGTGGCCCGCATAAAACATTATGAGGGTGTGACGGCTCCCTGTGATGCAGGTGGTAAAGGGTGCTCCCGTGTTCAAGTGTCAAGCTCTCGTAAGAGTTGTGAACTGCTCACTGTGTGCACACTGCCGCACAGTGTGAATCGAGCGCTATCGCACGGTGTTCGTTTGTCGATGTGGTCTCACAATGGGCGAGGCGCGCGTGTTCGCGCCGTTGCTTGCGTTCTGGTGAGCCACTGATGGAGCGCGATGGAGTGTTGAGAATAAAGGTGTGGCCCGAGCCGATCGGCTCGGGCCACACCCAATCACACACAGAGAGAAAGGCTTAGTAGGCGCCCTCGGAACGCAGCAGCGCGGGAATGGTCTGGAGCATGATCCACGCGTCAAGGGTCAGAGAGCGGTGCTGGGCGTAGGAGAGGTCCAGGTGGACGGTCTCATCCCAGGAGAGATTCGAGCGGCCGGAGATCTGCCAGAGGCCCGTGATGCCGGGGCGCACGGCGAACTTACCCATCACGCGGGGCTCGTACTGAGCCACCTCGCTGGGGAGCGGGGGGCGCGGGCCCACGAGCGACATATCGCCACGCAGGACGTTGAACAGCTGGGGAAGCTCGTCGATAGAGGTCTTGCGCAGGAAGGAACCGATGCGCGTAATACGCGGATCGTTAGCCATCTTGAACATGATCGAATTTCCGGCGGAGGAGTCTGCCTCATTGGCCTCCATGAGGGAGGCCTTGAGCTCTTCGGCGTCCACTCGCATGGTGCGGAACTTATACATGGTAAAAGTCGTTCCATTGAGGCCCACGCGCTCCTGCTTGAAGAAGGCGGGGCCGCCGTCGTTGAGGCGCACCATGAGGGCGACGATGATCCAGAGCGGCGTCAGCAGGATAATGCCGATGAGAGCAGCGAAAAAGTCGCACATGCGCTTGATCGCATTGTCGGCGGACGCGGCAAGATCCGACGCGTGCTCGAACGCGAGGGCCGTCGAGGCGGCCCGTGCAGTGGGCTTCGTCAAAGTTGTCATCTGTGCGTCTTCCTTCTACTTCCTCAAACTCAAATGCTGCATGTCGGTTAGAGCAGTGAAAACCGCTCCAGACTGGGAGAGTTACTAGGTAAATGCTCCCGGCGCAACTCAGTCACCGTTAGGTGTTAACCCTAGTCTATCCATATGGTTAGCTTGGTTGCTAACCAAAGGGTTAAGTACAAGCGAAAAAACGCTGTGATTTCGTGCACCTGGCGAGTTGTGCATGCGCGATCGGAACGTGCCGTGACCGGCTGGTAGCTTGCTGACACCTTGGCAGAATGCATAGAAAACCGCCGAGAGATAAACTGATGAGCGTGTCGTGACTGGCGAATAGGTGGGCCACCACCGGGGAGCGACGCGTCGGCATCGATAGCCGCCCGCCTGGGCTAGAGGCCACTGCCAACCATCATCGGATGATCAATAGGAGAACCCCATGGATTCCCTCAATGACATGACACTGGCCCAGCTGGATCCTGAGATTCAGGCCGTCCTGGACTCCGAGCTTGGCCGCCAGCGTGACACCCTCGAGATGATCGCCTCGGAGAACTTTGTTCCGCGCGCCGTCCTCGAGGCGCAGGGCTCGGTCCTCACCAACAAGTACGCCGAGGGCTACCCGGGCCGCCGCTACTACGGCGGCTGCGAGTTCGTGGACGTTGCCGAATCGCTGGCCATCGAGCGTGCGAAGCAGGTCTTCGGCGGTGACTACGTCAACGTTCAGCCCCACGCGGGCGCGCAGGCCAACGCCGCTGCCCTCATGGCGATGGCGAACGTCGGCGACCCGATCCTGGGCCTGTCCCTGGCCCACGGCGGTCACCTGACCCACGGCATGCGTCTGAACTTCTCGGGCAAGAACTACAAGGCTGTTGCCTATGAGGTCGACCGCGAGACCATGCGCATCGAGCCCGAGAAGGTCCGCGAGGCGGCCCTCGCCGAGCGCCCGCGCGTGATTATCGCTGGCTGGTCCGCCTACCCGCGTCACCTCGACTTCCAGGCCTTCCGCGACATCGCGGACGAGGTTGGCGCCGCCCTCTGGGTGGATATGGCTCACTTCGCCGGCCTCGTCGCCGCGGGCCTGCATCCGAACCCCGTCCCCTTCGCCGACGTCGTGACGACGACGGTCCACAAGACCCTGGGCGGGCCTCGTTCCGGCATGATCCTGTCCTCGCGCGGCGAGCAGTGGGGCAAGAAGCTCAACACTGCCGTGTTCCCCGGCCAGCAGGGCGGCCCCCTCATGCACGTGATCGCCGCGAAGGCCATCGCCATGAAGGTCGCGCAGACCGAGGAGTTCAAGGATCGCCAGCGCCGTACTCTCGAGGGCGCGCAGATTCTTGCGGAGCGTCTGGGTGCGGACGATGCGAAGAAGGCTGGCATCAAGCTCGTCACCGGCGGCACCGACGTCCACCTGGTCCTCGTTGACCTCGTCGAGTCGGAGCTCAACGGCCAGCAGGCCGAGGATCTCCTGCACGAGGTCGGCATCACCGTCAACCGCAACGCTGTCCCCTTCGACCCGCGTCCGCCGGCCGTCACCTCGGGCCTGCGCATCGGCACCCCCGCCCTCGCGACGCGCGGCTTCGATGCCGAGGACTTCGCCGAGGTTGCGGACATCATCGGCACGACCCTGGCTCAGGGCGCGTCCGGCGGCAACGTTGAGGTGGACGCCCTGCGCGCTCGTGTCAAGAAGCTGACGGACAAGCACCCGCTCTACGCTGGGCTCTGATCGTGAGGGCTCCCTGGGAGGGCCCCGCCGGGGTCCTGGATGGAAAGGCGACGGCTGCCGCGATCAAGGCGGAGCTGAAGGAGCGCGTTGATCGTCTGCGCGAGGCCGGGGTCGTCCCGGGTCTCGGCACGATCCTCGTGGGCGAGGACCCCGGGTCCGTCGCCTACGTCGCTGGTAAGCACCGTGACTGTGCGGAAATCGGCGCTGAGTCGATCCGCGTGGACCTGCCTGCCGACGCCACGCAGGAACAGGTGGAGGCTGCGATCGATCAGCTCAACGCGGACCCTGCCTGCACGGGCTACATCGTGCAGCTGCCGCTGCCTCGCGGGATCGACACGAACGCCGTTCTGGAGCGCATCGACCCCGCGAAGGACGCGGACGGTCTGCACCCGATGAACCTCGGGCGCCTCGTGCTGCGGGGCTCGGGTCCCATCGACTCGCCCCTGCCGTGCACGCCGCGCGCGGTCATTGAACTCATGGAACGCCATGGGATCGACCTGGCCGGCAAGAACGTGTGCGTCGTTGGCCGCGGCGTGACCGTGGGGCGTTCGATCGGCCTGCTGCTCATGCGCAAGGAAGTGAACGCGACGGTCGATGTCTGCCACACGGGCACGACCGACCTGGCTGACCACGTGCGTCGAGCGGACGTCATCGTGGCCGCGGCGGGATCCGCAGGGATCATCACGCGCGACATGGTGGCTCCCGGCGCTGTTGTCCTCGACGTCGGCGTGAGCCGCGTGCAGGGCGAGGACGGCAAGGCCCGTCTGATGGGCGACGTCGCGGACGGCGTAGATGAGGTTGCCAGCTGGCTGAGCCCCAATCCCGGCGGCGTTGGCCCGATGACGCGGGCCCTCCTCGTGACCAACGTCGTCGAGGCGGCCGAACGCCAGGCGGGAGTCAGCGCGAACTGACAACGGCGCGTGGCCTCGGCGAACGTGGAGGTCGCGCGACAATGCAGCGGAGGCGCGGTGAGGATATCCATTCCTCGCCGCGCCTCCTCGTTCCTCTAGACTGGAGGAAAACTCGCGTAAGGAGAAAACGATGACCCTGACGGTGACGACCGTGAACCTGAACGGCATCCGCGCCGCCCATAAGCGCGGCTTCCTCGACTGGCTGGAGGGGAGCGACACGGATGTGCTGCTCATGCAGGAGGTGCGCGCGCCGGAGGAGATCTCCCGCGAGATCATGGGCGATGCTTGGGACAGCGTGTGGGTTCCCTGCCGCATCAAGGGGCGTGCGGGCGTCGGCGTGGCCGTACGACGCGGGCGCGCGAGCTTGGAGGGCGAGCCTCGCTTGGTCCTCGACGATGCTGAGACGGACGTGGATTCGGGCCGCTGGCTCGAGGCCGTCGTGCGCCCCGAAGGCGGCGACACCCCCGTGCGAGTCGTCTCGGCGTACTTCCATTCGGGCGAGAAGGACACTCCCAAGCAGGAGGCGAAGATGGCGCACTTGCCGCGCATCGGCGCTCGCATGGTCGAGCTGCTCGCCGAGGAGGTAGCCGGGGGAATCTCGTCGCTCGTGTGCGGTGACTTTAACGTCGTGCGCTCGGAGGCGGACATCAAGAACTGGAAGCCGAACCACAACAAGCGAGCTGGCGTCCTCGATGAGGAGATCGCCTTCCTCAACCAGTGGGTTGACGAGGGGTGGCGTGATACCGTTCGCGACCTGGCTGGAGACGTGCAGGGGCCGTACTCGTGGTGGTCGTGGCGCGGTCAGGCCTTCGTCAACAACGCGGGCTGGCGCATCGACTATCAGTACGCGACGCCGGCCCTGGGGGAGCGTGCACGCTCCTTCGAGATCGGCCGCGCCGACGAGTATGCGGAGCGCTTCTCGGATCACGCGCCCGTCTCGGTGACCTACGAGATCTGACGTTTTAACGACGAGGCCGTGGCTGGCCCGGGACTATTGGATTCCCGGGCGGCCGCGGCCTTTCGTGTCCGTGGACGCCACGGCCTTTCGTGTCTGTGGGTGGCCTGGTCTGTGTGCTGCGGAACTGTTTCTCAAAATTTCGCATGCAATTCACTTGGGTGAACTTTCAATAACGTCTGAAAACGTTGCAATTCCAACGATGAAAATTCATAGTTTGAAATAGCTTCGGGGGAATTGCATGCGAAATTGGGAGCCAGTTGTGGAGGGGGATATGGGGAGTGTCGATCTTGCACGGCTGCGCGCAGTAGTCAGAGCGCGTCGGTGTGGAGGGCGCCGGCGGGGCTGCAGGGCCTGGCCGGGCTTCGAGCCGACGCGCCGAGCGAAGCTCGCGGCGCGGACGGTGAGCGGGCGGGCGGGCCCGACGGCGCCCGGAACGTCGGTGGGTGAGACGCGGGTTGGGCGGGCAGGGAATCAGTGGCCGGAGGCGTCAAAGTCGAACAGGGCCATCGAGGAGTAGATGCCCGAGGGGGCGATGCGGTCCAGGCGGAAGCCGGGGACGATCCACGACGCCTCGACGGTTGCGCCGATATCGAGGGCAAGATCCAAGGCGATGTCGTCGACGTCTTGCGCCAGTGTGACGTGCGGGTGATAGGGGAAGCGCGTCTCGTGGTCGAGGGGACCTGAGCGGATCTCTTCGGCGAGGTCTGTGCAGTCGCGTGCGCCTTCGGCCAGTGTCATGAATGCGACGTTGGAGATGGGGCGGAAGGAGTCTGTGCCGGACAGGGTCACGCGGAAGGGGGAGTGCCTCGAGGCGATGGAGCGCAAGTGGTCGATGACCTCAGCTCGCGCGTCGCGGGCGACGGGCGTCGGGGGCATCAGCGTAATGTGCGCGGGGATGCGAGAGCCTGCGAGGTCGCCGAGGCGTAGGCGCAGGTCAGTGAGCTGGGTGACCCAGGGTTCGGGGATCGCGACGACGACGCCGAGCCAGTCCTGGCCGGGGAGTCGTTGGGGGAGGAACATGGGGCCTACCTGTGTCGCGGTTGTTATGTCTCCACTGTACCGGGGTGTGCGCGATGAGGCCGCAGCGCTTGAATGGTGTGAGGGCGTTCACGTAGCCTTGTGGAGTGAGACCAAGGAGGATCTTGTGAGTGATCTCGTGTGGGCCGACGCCGCTACTCCCGATGAAGGGGCAGCGCAGGCCGCCAATCTGTTTCGTGACGCGTTTGGCTATGAGCCTCGGGGCGTGTGGAGCGCGCCCGGGCGCGTCAATATCATCGGGGAGCACGTGGATTACAACGGCGGTCCGTGCCTGCCGATTGCCCTTCCGCACCGCGCCTACGTCGCCCTGTCACCACGTAAGGATCGGACCATTCGCCTCATTTCGCCGCAGACGCGCGAGGCGATTGACGTGCTCGACCTTGACGTGATCGGCCCGAAGGGGACCCCTGGCGAGGTGACGAATCATTGGACCGCTTACCTTGCGGGTGTCGCGTGGGCGCTCGAGCAAGCCGGGTACGGGCCTCTGCCCGGTTTTGATGCGGCCCTGTGGTCGTGTGTGCCGTTGGGTGGTGGCCTCTCGTCGAGCGCCGCGCTTGAGTGTGCGACTGCGGTTGCCCTTGATGAGGTGTGCTCGCTGGGCTTGGCAGGAACGGTCGAGGCCCCCAACGACGAGGGGCGCAAGACTCTCGTGGACGCCGCGCGCGTCGCGGAAAACCAGGTGGCGGGAGCGAATACCGGAGGGCTGGACCAGACGGCCTCCCTGCGCTGTCGTGAGGGACATGCATTGGCCCTCGATTGTCGCGACATGTCGACGCGTCAGGTTCCCTTCGGCCTGGGTGCGGTGGGCCTCGAGCTCCTCGTCATCGACACGCGGGCCAAGCATTCGCTGGCGGACGGCCAGTACGGCTCGCGCCGCGCGGACTGTGAGGAGTCTGCGCGCATCCTGGGGGTGGACCAGCTCGTGGACGTGACCGACCTGGACGAGGCCTCGGCTGCCCTCGGTGATGAGCGCTTGGCTGCGCGTACACGCCACGTCGTCTCCGAGATCGCGCGTACGCGCGCATTCATCGAGCTTCTCGACGAGGGGCCGCTGGAGGGGACGCGCCTGGCGGTCGCGGGCGCGCTCCTCAATGATTCGCACGACTCGCTGCGTGACGACTACGAGGTGTCCTGTGAGGAGCTGGACGTGGCCGTGGAGGCGGCTCGCGCGGCGGGCGCTCACGGCGCGCGTATGACGGGAGGTGGCTTCGGTGGCAGCGCGATCGCGCTCGTCGACGCACACGCTGTGGAGGCGGTGGCGCAGGCCGTCGCTGCTGCCTACGCCGAGCGGGGATGGGAGTCTCCGCACTTCATCCGATCCCTCCCGGGAGCGCCCGCCGGACGTCTGGGCTGAGCGATCTGTGACAAACCGAGGGGCCGGTGCTTCAGCATTTGAAGCACCGGCCCCGGCCTCGTTACACTGAGAGACAGCACAAACGAGGGAAGGACACTTCGATGGGGATCAGTAAACGAGCATGGCAGGTAGCGGGCGCGGCAGCCGGCGGCGCGAGCCTCTTCGGCGGTGGCCTGGCGATCGGACGCCTCCTGCGGCTGGATTCCCAGCGCGGTGACTACCGCAAGGCCTGGGAAGACCACAACCTCGCGACCCTCGACCGCCTCCGCGAGTGTGATGAGCACCCCGAGGGCGAGCGTCCCTACCTCATCGTCTCCCTCGGCGATTCGTCCGTGCAGGGAATGGGGGCCTCGCGCATCACCGAGTCCTACCCGGCACGCCTCGCCTCGGCCATCAACGCCCAGCTAGACCGCGAGGTCCTGCTGCTCAACCTCTCCCTGTCGGGCGCGACCATCGAATCTGTCGAACTCACCCAGATCCCGCAGATGCGCGGCCTGGGCCTCCTGGACGGCCCCTACAGCCCCGACCTGGTCACGCTGACCATCGGCGGCAACGACGTGATGGCCGAGGACATGGCACCCGGACAGTTCGAGGAGCGCCTGCGCCGCGTTCTCGCCTCCCTGCCTGCTGACGCCCTGGTGTCCACCATCCCCTCTTTCGGCATCATGCCGCAGGAGAGCCGCGCGCAGGACATGTCCGACCGCATCGGCGCCGCCGTTGCCGACAGTACCGCCCACCTGGTTGACCTGCGTTCTCTCACCCAGGAATACTCGCTGCCGACCTACACCTTCGCCTACCACGCGGCGGACTTCTTCCACCCCAACTCGGCGGCCTACGCCAAGTGGGCGCAGCTCTTCGCGGACGCGTGGGCCGAGTCCCGACGTGAGGCAGCCCCCGTCGTCGAGGACGCTCCCCAGTGGGACATGCTCTCGGCGCGGGTGGCACAATCGGAGTATGACGACTGACGGACCGTGGCTCGTCGTCGGGTTAGGTAACCCCGGCGCGCAGTATGCCTCCACTCGACACAATGTCGGGTACTTGACCCTTGACGTGCTCGCCTCGCGCGGCGGTGCGACCCTGACGTCGCATCGTTCGCGTACACACACCGCCGATGTACGCCTGGGGATCGGCCCCGGCGGCGTGCCCGGCCCCCGCGTGGTCCTGGCCCGCTCCGACAGCTACATGAACACGTCCGGCGGGCCGATCAGCGCCCTCGCATCCTTCCTGAAGATCCCGCCCTCGCGTATCCTCGTCATCCACGACGACATGGATTTGCCCGCGCACACGCTGCGCCTCAAGGTCGGCGGGGGAGAGGGCGGCCATAACGGCCTGAAGTCCCTCAGCCAACATCTGGGCACGCGCGACTACGCTCGCCTGCGCATCGGCGTGGGGCGCCCGCCGGGGCGCATGGACCCTGCTGACTACGTGCTGGGTGCTCTGCCCGCTAAGGAGCGCCCCGACTGGGACGTCACCTTCGAGCAGGCCGCTGACGTCGTCGAAGACATCGTCACCAAGGGATTCGCTCCCACCCAGATGGCCCTGCACACCGGGTCCTGAACAAGGTGACGCCCCACGTTGGGCGCCGCCGTGCACTCTCACCGCGAAAGGCAGCGCGTGCTACTCACCGGACTCCTCCCGGACATCTCCACTGATCCCGCGATCGAGACGGCCACCGACTCCATCGAGGCGGGCCGCTCGGGCACAATCGTTGCTCCCGTTGGCATCAGGCCGCCCCTCCTCGCGGCCGTCGCCTCGCGCGCGGCCACGCCGCTCGTCGTCCTCACGGCCACCGGGCGTGACGCTGAGTCGCTGACCAACGCCCTGGCCTCGTGGATCCCGGGCGTCGCCATGCTGCCCGCGTGGGAAACCCTGCCCCACGAGCGTCTGTCGCCCCAGGTCGACACGATGGCGCGCCGCATCGCGGTCCTGCGCCGCCTCGTCCACCCCATCGAAGGGGATGAGAGCGCGGGCCCGCTGTCCGTCCTCGTCGTGCCGATCCGCGCCTTCCTCCAGCCGATCATCTCAGGCCTGGCGGACCTCGAACCCGTGCGCGTGCGCACCGGCGACGTCCTCGACCTCACCGACGTGACGAACCGACTGGCCGAGCTCGGCTACGAGCGCGTCGACATGGTCGAAGGCCGCGGCCAGATGAGCGTGCGCGGCGGCATTCTCGACGTCTTCCCGCCTCAGGAGCCTCACCCGCTGCGCGTCGAACTGTGGGGCGACGAAGTCGACGACATCCGCGCCTTCTCCGTCTCCGACCAGCGAACCCTCGGCGAGGCCACCGACGGTCTGTGGGCCGTGCCCTGCCGCGAGCTCCTCCTGACCCAAGCCGTGCGCGCCCGCGCCCGCGAGGCCGCCGACCGCCTGCCCGGCGCCGCTGAGATGCTGACCCTCGCCGCCGAGGGAATCGCAGCCCCCGGCATTGAATCCCTCGCCCCGATTCTGGTGGGCGGCATGGAATCCCTCCTCGACCTGCTGCCCGCCGGTTCGCCGATCCTCGCCTCCGACCCCGAACGCATCCGTGCCCGCGCCGCCGACCTGGTCGCCACGACCGAGGAGTTCCTCGCCGCCGCGTGGAGCGCTGCCGCCGGGGGAGCTGATACCCCGCTCGAGGCCTCCAAGGCCTCGTTCCTGGACCTGTCCGACCTGTGGGGGAGCGGGACGCGCCCCTGGTGGGAGCTCACCGACCTGCCGCCCGCCGACCTCGCCTCCGCGATCGACGAGGCCGAGGCCGCCTCGCCCTCTGCGGACGGCCCGGCGCCCGTCGTCGTCTCGCCCACCCTCATGCGTGTGGGTGCCCGCGACGTGCACCCCTACCGCGGGGACTTCGCCCGCGCCGCCGCCGACCTCACGGATCTGGCCCGAGACGGCTGGCGCATCGTCGTCACCACCGAAGGCCCAGGCCCGGGACGCCGCATCCGCTCCATCCTCACCGACGCCTCGTGCCCGGCCGCGCTCGCGGACAACGTGGAGGCGAGCCCCGACCCCGGCCTCGTGACGATTACGACCGCGCAGGCCGGCGTCGGATTCGTCGCACCCCATCTCAAGATCGCGATCCTCACCGAAGGTGACCTCACCGGGCGCGCGGGCGCCTCCACGCGCGACATGCGACGCATGCCCTCGCGCAGGCGCAAGGGCGTGGACCCACTCACCCTGCATCCAGGGGACTACATAGTCCATGACCAGCACGGCATCGGACGCTTCATCGAGCTGGTCTCCCGCACGATTGGGCGAGGAGACGCCGCATCCACGCGCGACTACCTCGTCATCGAATACGCGCCCTCCAAGCGCGGCCAGCCCGCCGACCGCCTCTTCGTCCCCACCGACGCGCTCGACCAGATCTCGAAGTACACCGGATCCGACGAGCCGTCCCTGACCAAGATGGGCGGCGCCGACTGGGCGAAAACCAAGGCCCGCGCGAAGAAGGCCGTCAACGAGGTCGCCAAGGAACTCATCCGCCTGTACGCCGTGCGTCAGCAGACGAAGGGCCACGCCTTCGGCCCCGACACCCCCTGGCAGCGCGAACTCGAGGATGCTTTCCCCTACGTCGAGACCCCCGACCAGCTCGTCACCATCGACGAGGTCAAGGCCGACATGGAAAAGCCCGTGCCCATGGACCGCCTGCTCACCGGTGACGTCGGTTACGGCAAGACCGAGATCGCCGTGCGCGCTGCGTTCAAGGCCATTCAGGACGGCTACCAGGTCGCGGTCCTCGTACCCACGACCCTGCTGGTCACCCAGCACGCCGAAACCTTCGCCGAGCGCTACGCCGGGTTCCCCGTACACATCGGTACCCTGTCGCGCTTCTCGACGCCGAAGGAAACCGAGGAGGTCAAGGCGGGCTTGGCCTCGGGCGAGGTCGACCTGGTGATCGGCACCCACTCGCTGCTGACCGGCACCGTCTCCTTCAAGAAGCTCGGCCTGGTCATCATCGACGAGGAGCAGCGCTTCGGCGTCGAACACAAGGAGACCCTCAAGGCCCTGCGCACCGACGTGGACGTCCTGTCCATGTCCGCCACCCCCATCCCGCGCACCCTCGAGATGGCGATTTCCGGCATCCGCGAGATGTCGATCCTCCAGACCCCGCCCGAGGAGCGCCAGCCCGTCCTGACCTTCGTCGGCGCCTACACGGACGCCCAGGTCAGCGCCGCGATCCGCCGCGAGCTCCTGCGCGATGGACAGGTCTTCTACGTCCATAACCGCGTCGACTCGATCTCCTCGGTCGCCGCTCATATCTCTGAGCTGGTCCCCGAGGCGCGCGTGCGCACCGCTCACGGCAAGATGAACGAGCATCAGCTTGAGGCCGTCATCCAGGACTTCTGGAACCATGAGTTCGACGTCCTCGTGTGCACGACCATCGTCGAAACCGGCCTGGACATCTCCAACGCGAACACGCTTATCGTGGACCGCGCCGACGTCTTCGGTCTGTCCCAGCTCCACCAGCTGCGCGGGCGTGTCGGACGAGGCCGCGAACGCGCCTACGCGTACTTCTTCTACCCGGGCGACAAGGCGTTGACCGAGACCGCGCACGAGCGCCTCAAGACGATCGCCGCGAACACCGAGCTGGGTGCGGGCCTCGCGGTTGCCCAGCGCGACCTTGAGATCCGAGGCGCCGGCAACCTCCTGGGAGGGGCGCAGTCCGGCCACGTCGAAGGCGTCGGATTCGACCTGTACGTGCGCATGGTCTCCGACGCGGTCGCCGCCTACCGAGGCGACGCTCCGGCTGAGAAGACGGACGTGCGCATGGATCTGCAGGTCGACGCGCACATTCCCGACGGCTACGTGCGCGGCGAGCGCCTGCGCCTCGAGGTCTACGCGAAGATCGCGGCCATCTCCACGCCCGAACAGGAAGCGGACGTGCGAGAGGAACTTGTCGACCGCTACGGTCCCATCCCACCCCAGGTCGACCTGCTCTTCGCCGTCGCACGGCTACGCGAGATCGTGCGCCGCGCTGGGATCACCGAGGTCGTCACGCAGGGCAAGTACCTGCGCGTCTCCCCGGTCGAGCTGCGTGATTCCCAGGTGATGCGCCTCAAGCGCCTGCACCCCGGAACGGTCATCAAGGCCGCCGTCCGCCAGGTCCTCGTGCCGCTGCCGCTCACGTCGCGTGTCGGCGGGTCCCCGCTCACCGATGGCCCTCTTATGGAATGGGTGGAGACTCTGGTGACCAAGATTCTTGTGCCTTTTGGCGAGTAGTGCCTGTGGTGGAATACACTGGTCCTATTGCGTCGCAACACATCTGAGGAAGGAACGCTCGTGCGCTACACACGCCAGCTCGCCACCGCCGCCCTGATCGTGGCCGCAGGACTGGGAATGGGGGCATGCTCCGCCCATCCCGGCGCTGCCGTCGTCAGCTCGTCCGGCTCGTACTCCAACGAGGAGGTGGCGCAGGCCGCCCAGCAGATGTCTGTGCTCATGAATGGCCAGCAGATTAGCGATTCGCAGATTCGCTCGCAGCTCGTGAACCTGCCGCTCCTGGAGGCCGCCGGTGCCTCTGTGGGCGCAGAAGTCTCCGACGAGCAGATCGACCAGATTGCCGCGCGCGCATCCGAGCAGCTGGGGGATCAGTCTCTCGGCACGCTGGGCCCCGCCACCCGCGCGACCGTGAAGTCGATCCTGCTCACCCAGAACCTCAACCAGGTCGCGCAGGCCAATCCCTCGGTCGTGCCACAGCTCAACCAGGTCATCGCTGATGCCCGCGACAGCTCCGACGTGCGCGTGAACCCGCGTTTCGTCCAGCCCTCGCTGGGCGGAGCGCAGGGTGCGACGACGCCGATGTTCGGCGATGCAGTCTCCGGTCAGAAGGACAACAACCTGGCGTCGCTCATGGGCGGCGGCAGCGCCAACTGACGGACGTGTGAGTATTCGCTCACAGTGCTCTCGGCAGGGACTAATGTCGCTTGTCCGGGCACAAAAGTCGGGGCGAAAGCCCCGCACCACACAACGTCCCCCTCGCCGGGGGTGACCACATATGGCGGTCCGTATTACCGTTGTACTGACCGCTTCCACGCAACAACATCGATTGGAGAATGACGTGGCAGTTATTGAAGGCATTGGTGCACGCGAGATCCTCGACTCGCGCGGTAACCCGACCGTTGAGGTCGAGGTCGTCCTCGAGGACGGCACCGCTGCGCGCGCGTCCGTTCCCTCCGGCGCGTCCACCGGCGCGTTCGAGGCCGTCGAGCGTCGCGATGGCGACAAGGGCCGCTACCTCGGCAAGGGCGTCCAGGACGCCGTCGACGCTGTCGTCGAGCAGATCGCTCCTGAGCTCATCGGCGAGGAAGCTGACGATCAGCGCTACATCGACCAGGCCATGATCGACCTGGACGGCACCCCCAACAAGGGCAAGCTCGGCGCGAACGCCATCCTCGGCGTCTCCCTCGCCGTCGCCAAGGCCGCCGCGAAGTACGCGGACCTGCCCCTGTACAAGTACCTGGGCGGCCCCAACGCTCACGTCCTGCCCGTCCCCATGATGAACATCCTCAACGGTGGCTCCCACGCGGACTCCAACGTTGACATCCAGGAGTTCATGATCGCTCCCCTCGGCGCTCCCTCCTTCCGTGAGGCCCTGCGCTGGGGCGCCGAGGTCTACCACACGCTCAAGGGCGTCGTGAAGGACCGCGGCCTGTCCACCGGTCTGGGCGACGAGGGCGGCTTCGCCCCCAACCTGGACTCCAACGCCGAGGCCCTGGACCTGATCGTCTCCGCGATCGAGAAGGCCGGCTTCAAGCCGGGCGAGGACGTCGCCCTGGCCCTGGACGTTGCCTCCTCCGAGTTCTTCAAGGACGGCCTGTACCAGTTCGAGGGCGAAGGCCGCTCGACCGAGTACATGGTTGAGTACTACGAGAAGCTAATCTCGAACTACCCGCTGGTTTCCATCGAGGATCCGCTGGATGAGGACGAGTGGGATGCTTGGAAGGCCCTGACCGCCGAGATCGGTGGCCGTGTCCAGCTGGTCGGTGACGACCTGTTCGTCACCAACCCCGCCCGCCTGAAGAAGGGCATTGAGCTGGGTGCCGCGAACGCGCTGCTCGTGAAGGTGAACCAGATTGGTTCGCTGACCGAGACCCTCGACGCCGTCGAGGAAGCGCACCGCAACGGCTACCGTTCGATGACCTCGCACCGCTCCGGCGAGACCGAGGACACCACGATCGCCGACCTGGCCGTCGCCACCAACTCCGGCCAGATCAAGACCGGTGCTCCCGCTCGTTCCGAGCGCGTGGCCAAGTACAACCAGCTGCTGCGTATCGAGGAGCAGCTGGGCGAGGCCGCCGTGTACGCCGGCCGCTCCGCCTTCCCTCGCTTCAAGTGAGTCTAGGCAACTAGCCGCATAGCTCCGCGCGGGCCCGCAAGGGTCCGCGCGGAGTTTTTTCGGCGTGGGGATCAGCTAAATGTGTCGATGTAGGGCACGATAGAGGAATGGCTAGTCGTCGTCCTTCCTCCCGCCCCTCCTCGCGTCGTCGCTCCTCCTCGTCGGAGGCGGCGCGTACGACGCGTGAGATTAACGCGGAAAAGTCGCGTCAGCGCAGGGCTGCCGCAAAGGCCGCGAAGTCCTCGAAGGGGGCCGAGGCCTCGGCGAAGAAGCGCGTGAAGGCCACGAAAGAGAAGCGGCAGGAGGGTGCCGGTCGCCGTTTCTTCCGCTCTGAGAGGCGCGCGGAGAAGAAGACGTCGACGCGACCGACGGGGGAGGGACGTTCCATCCTGTCGATCGGTGGCCTCGACGTGTCCACGCGCCTCGTCGTCGTTTTGACGGTGGCGGCAATCCTGTCCGTCATGCTTGTGCCCAGCCTGTACCAGTGGTGGCAGCAGGAGCGTGAGCTCTCGCAGATCAAGGCACAGGTAGCCGAGCAGCAGCAGAAGAACGCCGACATGCAGCGACAGCTGGATCTGTGGAATGACCCCGACTACATCTCGACGCAGGCGCGCGAGCGTCTCGGATACGTTCGCCCCGGTGAGACTCAATACACGGTGGTGGATCCGGGGCCGCAATACCAGGATTCCGCCTTGGCTGCCGCTGCGGCCTCGACTGGACCGGCGCGCCCCTGGGTGCAGCAGCTCGCTATCCTAGTGGGGAAGGCGGATCAGCCGCCCACGACGACGCCCATCCCGTCGGCTGACACCAGCCAGTCGGGACAGGCGACGACCACCGGCCAAGAAAGCGGAGAATGAGCCTCGTTAACGTCACCGACGCCACCGAAGAGGACCTGGAGGTCCTGCGCTGCCAGCTTGGGCGCGTGCCCCGAGGAGTTGTCGGTATCGCCGCGCGATGCGTGTGCGGTCGGCCCACTGTCGTGGCCACTGCGCCGCGTCTGCCAGACGGGACGCCGTTCCCCACGACGTACTACCTGACGCACCCGGCTGCCGTGAAGGGTGCCTCGACTCTTGAGGCCGAGCACGTCATGGAGACCTTCAACGAGGAGCTGGCGCAGGACGAGGAGCTGCGCGCCGCCTACGCGCGCGCCCACGAGGCATACATCCAGGCGCGCCTGTCCCTGGGCGACGTCCCCGAAATCTCTGGCGTCAGTGCGGGCGGTATGCCCACGCGCGTCAAGTGCCTGCACGCTCTGGTCGGGCACTCCCTGGCCGCGGGCCCCGGCGTCAACCCCATCGGTGATCGTGCGCTCGCGATGCTCGCCGAGCGCGGTCTGTTTTCCACCGAGCGCTGCTCCTGCTGAGCGGCCCCACCAACGTTCGCCCCGGCCTCGTCCGGGACTCACACGACCAGAAACGAAGCGATGACCCGCGTAGCTGCCATTGACTGTGGAACCAATTCGATCCGACTGCTCGTCGCCGACGGGAATATTGATGAAAGTGGACGCCCACACCTCGCCGACCTGACCCGTCAGATGCGCATCGTGCGCCTGGGGCAGGGCGTGGATGCGCGCGGTTACTTGGATCCTGCGGCGATTGAGCGCACGGTGGAGGCCACCGTCGAGTATCAGCGGATGATTGAGGCCCTGGGTGCGACGAAGACCCGCTTCGTGGCGACCTCGGCGACGCGTGATGCTTCCAACAGCGCGGATTTCGTGCGCCAGATCAAGGCTGTCATCGGTGTGGAGCCCGAGGTTGTCGTCGGCACGGAGGAAGCCTCCCTGTCCTTCAACGGCGCGGTGAGCGGGCTCGGTGAGTCCGTCGCCGCCCCGATGCTGGTCGTCGACATTGGCGGCGGGTCGACCGAGCTCGTGCTGGGCGCGACACGCGTCGAGCAGGCGATCTCGATCGACATGGGTGCCGTGCGCGTCACCGAGAAGTTCCTCGCCGATGTGGACCCCACCGGCGGCGTGCCCGCAGCGGATCAGGAGCGTGCGATTGCGTGGATCGACGAGCAGCTCGATCGCGCCGAAAAGTCCGTGGACCTGGCGCGCGTGCGCGCCCTTGTGGGCGTCGCGGGAACGGTCACGACGCTGACCGCTCAGGCGCTTGGTCTGACCTCCTACCAGCCCGAACGCATCCACGGTGCCCGCTTGAGCGCCGCGCAGTTCGAGGAGGCGGTGCGTTTCATGGTCGATCAGCCGACGTCCGTGAAGGCCTCCCTGGGCTTCATGCCCGAGGGGCGCGAGGACGTCATCGCCGCCGGCGCGCTCATCTGGAGCCGCATCGTGACGCGCGTGCTCGACCGTGCCGAGGCTGCCGGGCATCCGATCGAGCAGGTTCTCACCTCCGAGCACGATATTCTTGACGGCATCGCTCAGGCGATGATCTGACGGAGCTTGAGGCGTGCGCCAGCCTCCCGTAGGCTGGACCTGCGCCCGGGCGCGCCCCCGTGGCCCAATTGGCAGAGGCAACCGACTTAAAATCGGTGTGTTGTGGGTTCGAGTCCCACCGGGGGTACTGACGGCAGGCCTCATCGACGAGGCCGGGGCTCGGTGCGCGCATACCTGACCTTGCGTGGACGCCGGGTTGCGCTGCGCGCATAATGGAACGTTTCCCACTTGTGGGTGCCACGTGCGACACTAGTGGCAGCACATCACTGACCAAGGAGGAAATATGGCCAACCCGGTGATGAATTCGATCGTGAAAGACTGGTCGACCCAGCAGACTACTCCTGCCGGGTACCCGGCGATGCCGGGGTACCAGCCCGCCTCGCAGCAGGCGCCCAATCCCTACGGTGGTTCGACGAACCCCTACGCTCAGGGTGGAGCCGGCAACGCCGCGCAGAACACCTATCCGGCACCCCAGGGCGCGCCCGTGTACGGCGTTCCTCAGGACCAGCAGGGCGCTTATAACGATTCCATGGCCTCCTACGAGGCAATGATGAACGCTCCCGCCGCCGACGCGGTGGACCGCGGGACGATGACCTTCGACGACGTCGTGGTCAAGTCCATCATGTGCTTCGGACTGCTTCTCGTGGGTGCGACGGCCGGGTGGATGACGGGCATCGTTGCGATGGACGTCGCGCTGGTGTTGTTCTTCGCCTCGTGCGCTGTGACGCTGGGCCTGGCGATCTTCATCCAGTTCTCGAAGAAGATTCGCCCGGGTGCCATCGTCACCTATTCCCTCATTGAGGGCTTTAGCCTCGGCGTGATCTCCTACACCTTTGAGTCCTTCTTCCCGGGTATCGTGATCAGCGCGGTTCTGGCGACCCTCGTCGTCATCGGCACGACCTTGGCTGCCTTCATGCTGGGCTTCGTGCGTAACTCGTCGACGCTGACCCGCGTCGCGGGCATCGGTTCCCTTGCTTTCTTCTTCTACTACCTCGTCACCTTCGCGCTGTCGGTGAGCGGCATGGTGAACATGCGGGCCGTCAACAGCATCACGGTTTTCGGTATTCCGCTCGGCGTCATCATCGGCGTTCTCGCCGTCTTCATCGGCGTGCTGTGCCTCGTCCGTGACTTTGACGCGGTGAAGGTGGGCGTCGCGAGCAACGTGCCCGTGAAGTACGCGTGGCTGTGCACCTTCGCGATCATGACCGACGTCATTTGGATCTACCTTGAGATCCTCAAGATCCTGTCCTACCTCATGCGCCGCAACTGAGGCGCCGCTCCACCGATTTACCTCAAGGAAAGACACCATGGAAAACATTTCTGTGACCGGCGAATTCGGTCGTAAGCCCGTCCTCGCGTTCGATGGCACTCCGTCCGGCGAGCTCGTCGTCGAGGTCCTGCACGCTGGCGACGGTCAGGTCGTCGAGGCCGGCGACACGATCACGTGCCACTACTACGGTGCGGTCTTCGGCTCGAAGAATGACTTCGACAACTCCTTCGACCGCGGCGGCGCCCTGTCGTTCCAGATTGGCGTGGGCATGGTTATCCCCGGGTGGGATGAGGGCCTCGTGGGCAAGCGCGTGGGTGACCGCGTTCTGCTGTCCATCCCCGCCGAGCTCGGCTACGGCGAGCGCGGCGTCCCGCAGGCGGGTATCCCCGGCGGCGCGACCCTCGTGTTCGTCACCGACATCCTCGGTGTGAACTGATCTCGTTGTTGACGGGGGCGGGTCGGCACGCATGTGACGACC
>NZ_JASONN010000167.1:0-313 GCF_030217285.1 Pauljensenia sp. UMB3104
ATGCTGATGGTAATGCTTTGCCGGAGGGTACTAAGTTTGTTCCTGGTAAGGATGTTCCTGAGTGGGCTAAGGTCAACCCGGATGGGTCTATTACTGTTGCTCCTGGTAAGGATGTAGTTCCTGGTGATTATAAGGTTCCGGTTGTGGTGACTTATCCGGATGGGTCTACTGACACTGTTGAGGTTCCGGTTAAGGTTGGTGCGGCTGATAAGCCTGTTGCTGATTCGGTTGATCCGAAGTATGCGCAGGATACTGTGGTCAAGGCTGGGGAGTCTGGGACTGTTGTGGCTCCTAAGGATGCTGATGGTAATGC
>NZ_JASONN010000168.1:0-313 GCF_030217285.1 Pauljensenia sp. UMB3104
CTTCCAGCCTGTGATGGTCGACGAGCCCTCTGTCGAGGACACCATCGAAATCCTGAAGGGCTTGCGCGATCGTTACGAGGCCCACCACCGCGTCATCATCACCGATGAAGCAATCAAGGCGGCCGCTGAACTTGCGGACCGATACATCTCTGATCGCTTCCTGCCGGACAAGGCCATCGACCTGGTCGATGAGGCAGGCGCACGCCTGCGTATTCGTCGTATGACCGCTCCGCCGGAGTTGCGTGAACTCGACGAGAAGATCGCCGAAGTTCGTCGCAACAAGGAATCGGCGATCGACGATCAGGATTTCGAG
>NZ_JASONN010000169.1:0-312 GCF_030217285.1 Pauljensenia sp. UMB3104
TAGAGCATAGACGGCTTTAATGATTTTGGGTTAAAGTGTACTCGTAAAGTTTGTTATGCGTAATGAGGTAATACATTGTCTGTATGAGGCGATGCATTGAGGCAATCGTATGAGGCTTAGTTGAAGTCGTCTGCGATTGTCTTTTTCGTTTCTCATAAAAGTCCGCAATGTGGCAAGGATTGATATGACTGGCCGAAGCAATGTTGTGAATCATCTTGAATGATTCCTTGTTTTAGTGATGTCGTTTTCAATACTCGACGTTGAACGTCCCACATACTTTGAACAGATTCCCACTAAAACAGGTGTCTTGCT
>NZ_JASONN010000170.1:0-312 GCF_030217285.1 Pauljensenia sp. UMB3104
TAACACCTGAACGAGTCACCATTGTTCCGCTCAATGTAACGGCAACGTCCACTGTGTCGATCGCAATGCCACGTTGGGCAGCATCAAGATCGTTGGCAACTACTGTGCCACAAAGCAAGGCTGAAACGCTCGCTGCGACTTTCGGGTCTGGTGTCACGCACTCTCGCGCCCACGTCAGGCCCTCGGGTAGTTTCTGCTTGGCAGGCGCGACCTCGTCCCCATTCGCGATCATCATACGTAACTGGCCACTATTGGACTCCTGGGCGTCGCGCGCTTGAGTGAGCGCAGAATCCAGGGAATCCATGACGACGG
>NZ_JASONN010000171.1:0-312 GCF_030217285.1 Pauljensenia sp. UMB3104
GTGTCGAAGATCCCGACCGTCGACGAAATCGCCGCGCTCGTTCCCGACGAGGTCAAGGAGCGAGGCACGCTACGTAACGGCGCCTCCGCCGACTACGCGCCCGCGGAGTTCCTCGGTGACGATTCGCAGACCGCGCAGGGCTACGATGTCGACATCAACAAGGCGCTCGCCAAGGTCATGGGCCTGAACGAGGGAACGACCAACCACGCCGAGTTCCCGACCATCATTCCGGCTCTGGGCACCAAGTTTGACGTGGGCATTTCCTCCTTCACGATCACCTCCGAACGCGAGGAGCAGGCAAACCTCATCTCC
>NZ_JASONN010000172.1:0-311 GCF_030217285.1 Pauljensenia sp. UMB3104
GTTCTGAATGGTCGTGTAACGAACGCGCGCGTTCTTCCGCACGAAAATTTCCACAATTGCGGAGTGCAGAGAATCAGATTTGTAGATCGGCGCCGTGCAGCCTTCTACGTAGTGCACGTAGGAGTCCTCATCGGCAATGATCAAGGTGCGCTCGAACTGGCCCATATTCTCGGTGTTAATACGGAAATAGGCCTGCAGGGGAATCTCTACATGTACGCCCTTCGGGACGTAGATGAAGGATCCACCAGACCACACCGCCGTGTTCAGGGCTGCAAACTTGTTATCGCCCGCTGGAATTGCCTTGCCGAAAT
>NZ_JASONN010000173.1:0-311 GCF_030217285.1 Pauljensenia sp. UMB3104
CGTGCAGGCTTCGCAGGGCACCACCTACCCGCTTATGCAGTACGTGCTCACGGCGTTCGGTGACGGGAATATCGGCTTCGCGCCCACCCTGGAGGAGGCCCTCAACCAGACCTTCGGCGGCGATTCGGGTGCCCAGGCCGGGGACGCCGGATTGCAGAACGTCAAGGAAGATATTTCCGCCGGGGATGGCAAGGCGCCCGCAGCGGGCACGCCCGGTGCTACGCCGGGTGCCACGCCTGCTCCCGGTACGACGACGCCCACCCAGCCCGCGCCCCAGCAGCCCAGCGCTGCGCCCGGTGCGCCGGCGCCCG
>NZ_JASONN010000174.1:0-311 GCF_030217285.1 Pauljensenia sp. UMB3104
TTTAAAAAACATAAGTCAGAACAATTCTCCTGCTTATTTCCAAAAATCATCGAAGATTGTAATCGGCAAATGGCGTTTATGCTCCCCTTTATGCCACCAAGATTCAATCCTTGCTTTCGTTTGGTCAGAAATGGTCTTACCTTCCAAATAGTCATCAATTTCGTTATAAGTGACACCGAGAGCGACTTCATCTGCAATGCCTGGCTTTTCTTCTTCCAGGTCTGCTGTTGGTACTTTTTCATAGAGGGCAGAATCAGCGCCCAAGGCAGCCAACAGTTGCTTACCTTGCCGTTTATTGAGACGATAAAGTG
>NZ_JASONN010000175.1:0-311 GCF_030217285.1 Pauljensenia sp. UMB3104
TGGGAAATAGATGGGAAACAGTAGAAACAGTGTCAGACTTTATTACTTTGGGCTCCAAAATCACTGCAGATGGTGACTGCAGCCATGAAATTAAAAGACGCTTACTCCTTGGAAGAAAAGTTATGACCAACCTAGATAGTATATTCAAAAGCAGAGACATTACTTTGCCAACTAAGGTCTGTCTAGTCAAGGCTATGGTTTTTCCTGTGGTCATGTATGGATGTGAGAGTTGGACTATAATGAAAGCTGAGCACTGAAGAATTGACGCTTTTGAACTGTGGTGTTGGAGAAGACTTGAGAGTCCCTTGGAC
>NZ_JASONN010000176.1:0-309 GCF_030217285.1 Pauljensenia sp. UMB3104
TCCCATCATTGGCCATGTGGGCGAGCCACTGACGAATCGAGCTGGTGGTCACTGCCTGGTCCAGTGTGGTGCCGTTTGCGATGCGCTGGTCCAGAAAATCTGCAAACTCATTCAGGTCAGTTCGATAGGCGCGCGCAGTGTTGGCTGACAGGCCACGCGAGTGCGCGAGCTCATCAATCCACACGTCGATGAGCTCCCGTACCGGTTGTGTCCTAGCATCACTCACGCGCCTATTTTACGCGGTGCGCTTCCACCGACCGTGTGTGTGCGCTGCGAGCCCTGCAAGCTCGAGAGCGCCCAATGCGCTCA
>NZ_JASONN010000017.1:0-44681 GCF_030217285.1 Pauljensenia sp. UMB3104
CTGGAAGCTAAGCCCGGCAGCGCCAATGGTACTGCAACCGCCAGGTTGTGGGAGAGTAGGACACCGCCACAACACACTGATGGGGAGCGGCCAGAAACCTCCGGGTTTCTGGCCGCTCTTCCTATACATTGAATTGCTCGGCTATACGTTCAGTCCCTCGGGTGATTCACGTTATCGATGCCGCCCTCGGCGGTCACTTGGTGCATCGTGGCACCGCGTTCTCCCCGTTTTGCCGGAGGATCGGTGACTCGGGTATCCGTACCTGTCTACCGGGCCCATGCCTCGTCTCAATGCTCCATCCGCATGCAGTTGCATGTCCACCAGATGAAAAAACACACGTCACGGACCAACGTCGCCCTCAAAACGGCATGAGTCGTGCGATGCTATTCCCATGGTCACTTCTGCACATCAACCAGACTCGCCCCACCGACACGGTGGGAAGGACGAGGTTCTTGCTCAACGTATGGCGGCCCATGATCGCCTCGCGCATCAGTCCCAGGTTGTGCTCCGGCTCGGACAGATGCTTCTGTCCTTCGGAGCGAGCGCCTACCGCGTGAAGAAGTCCATGGCGGACGTCGCCCGGGCGGTGGGTATTTCTGAGCATCGCGCGCAGGTCACGTACACCGAGATCATTGCGACGGCGTACGCCAACGGTACATTCCGCACGGAGCTCGCCGAGCAGCGCCTCATGGGCGTGAACGCAGACAAGATCGACCGCATCAATAACTACGTCGCCTCGCTCCACGGTAAGTCCGTGCGCGTTGAGGATGTATCCGATGAGCTCGACAAGATCGCGAAGGTTCCGGGTCTCTACGACTGGTTCTCGAACGCGCTCGCATCGGGCCTTGCGTGTGCGGCCTTCGCGTTCCTCAACGGTGGGGGATGGGTCGAGTGCTCTGCCGTGGCCGTGGCGTCGTTCTTCGGCCAGGCGCTGCGTCGTCAGATGCTCGTGCGGCACATGAACCACTTCGGTGTGTGGATGGCTTGCGGTGCTCTTGCTGCGATGATCTACATTCTGTTGGTTGCACCGGCCCAACACTTCCTTGGCATCGAGTCGACCCACCAGGCGGGCTTTATTTCCGCACTGCTGTTCCTGGTTCCCGGCTTCCCGCTTGTGACGGGCTTGATCGATCTCGTCCGACAAGACTTCCAGGGCGGCCTCGGGCGCCTCGTCTACGTCGCGATGCTTGTCGCGTCGGCGGGTGTGGCTGTGTGGGCGATCTCCGCTATCTTCGGCTGGTCTGTGACGCCCGAGTACGGTGTGTCGCTCGTTCCGTGGCTGCACTACCTCCTGCGCTTCCTGACGAGCTTCGTCGCGGCATACGGGTTCGCGATGCTCTTTAATTCGCCACAACGCGTGTGTGCGACGGCAGCCATCATCGGTGCCGTCATCAACACCGGCCGTATCGCCTTGCACCTGGAGCTGGGCGTCCCTGCTCCGGCAGCCGTTGGCCTCGCGGCCCTTGCTGCGGGTCTTCTCGCCGTGTTTGTCGCCCGCAGGACACGCTTCTCGCGCGTGACGCTGTCCGTTCCCGCTGTCGTCATCATGATTCCCGGTGTGCCGCTCTACCGAGCGCTCACGTACCTGAACAACCAGCAGATTGACGAGGCACTCGGTGCGCTCTTTACGGTCATGTTCACGATCGTTGCCATCGGCATGGGCCTGGCACTCTCGCGTATGCTCACCGATAAGAACTGGCTTGTCGAAAAGCAAGATCGAGTCCCCAACCTGTGGGAGTACGAGGAGGAGAACGCATGAAGTTCGACATTGAGGCGAGTTTGAAGCCGCCGTCGTTCGAATTCGAGTACGCGATCGACCGCGACGAGATCCGCGCCGTCGGCCGCAACATTGTGATCGTGTGCGTGGCGGCAGTGACCGCTCGAGTGCTCGTCGCGCTCATCCAGCGCTGACGCTCATTCATTGACGAGGCCGTGGCCGGGAAACCGGTCGCGGCCTCGTTGCGCGTTGGTGGAGTTAACAGACGCGCAGGGACCACTACAACGTAATGAGCAGGCGTTGCCCTTGTGGAGGGCGCCGCAGGGCCTGCAGGGCCTGGACGGGCTTCGAGACGACGCGCCGAGCGCAGCTCGCGGCGCGGGCGGCGAGCGGGCGGGCAGGCCATGCGGTGCCCGGAACAAAGGCGACGCCGCGAGGGGCCAGGCGGTGATAGTAAGTAGGGCTGCGTCTTACGATCGAGACCTCGCCACCGCCCACGGGCACCGCAGCCAGGCCTCGGCGGCCATGCGCTGACTTTCATGTGATCGTATTGGTGCTTTCGCGCTTCTCAGAAATTTCGCACGTAATTCCCCTGCGACTGTTTCAAGATATGAACTCAAGGTGTTGAAATTGCAACGTTTTCGGGCGTTGTTGAATGTTCATGCAATCGAATTACGTGCGACTTTGGGGGAGTAGGTTCTTTCAGGGGCCACTGGCACCCCAGCTGGGCACCCCAGCTGGGTCCTGCAAGCCTCACAGCGCCGTTGGTAGGGACGGCGCTGCCGTGTCGTGGCGCGCCCAGGAGGCGGCGAGAAGGTAGACGAATGGGGCCGACCCAAAAGGGTCGGCCCCATTGTGCCGCGGGATTGAACCCGCAGGAGACGATGCCGTTACATGCCACCCAGGATCTGGGCGACGACGATCTTGCCGACCATCGCGACCGGGTAGACCAGCGCGTAACCGAGAGCCACGCGCGGGTCGGCGTTGGTGCGGCCGTTCGCGAAGGCGAGGACTGCGGGCTGTGTCTGCGCGCCACCGAGCAGACCGGCGAGCTTCGTGCCACCCATCTTGAACACCCACCGCATGGTGCAGTACAGGCCGATCGCCATGATCGAGGTCATGATGACGCCGAGCGCGAAGATTCGGATCCAGTCACCCGAGGTGAAGGCCTCAAGGATCTGGCCGCCGGCCTTTGCGCCAGCCTGCGCGAGGAAGATCAGCAGGCCGAGTTCGGCCATCACCTGGCATGTCGTGAAGGGCAGAGCCGTCGCGATGGGGCCGATGCGGCCGATACGGCCGAAGATGAGGCCGACGATGAGCGTACCGGCCGCGGAACCGATCGAGAAGTACTCGCCGGAGGGGGTCAGGATCGGAAGCTCGCCGATCGCGATACCGAGGGCCATACCGATGCCCAGGGCGATCGGGTTGAGGTCCGTGAGGCCTCGGGACGAGTCACCGAAGAACTTCGTAATCTCGGTCATCTTCGACGTGGGGGCGACGACGCGCACGCGATCACCCTCCTGGAGGACGAGGCCCGGCTCGGCGACCATGTCGACGTCGCCGCGGCGAACGCGCGAAATCGTCGCAGAGAATTCCTTGGCCAGGCCCAGGGACGCAACTGTGCGGCCCGCGATCTTCGGGTTCGAGATCGTCACGCGGCGGAAGTCCAGGTAGGAGCGGTCCTGCATGAGGGAGTGAGAGGATGCGTGACCCAGCTCGGTGGCGGCACGAGCGACGAGCTCACGGGGGCCGACGACGGTCACGAGGTCACCGGGATCCAGGGTGTCCGACATCTGGGGACGGGTAATCGGGCCGGTTTCGCCGCGACGCAGGCGCGAGAAGGAAACCTTCTCGCCGAGCTTCTCGTAGATGTCCCCGACGAAGGGATGATCGTCGCGCTCGACGCGGATCGTGCGGTTCGACAGGGGAGAGGGGGCGTCCTTGTCATTGCGTCCGTAGTGCAGGGCAGCCATCGATGCGGCCAGCATGCCGATGACGCCAAAGAGGTAGGCGATCGAGTAACCGACCGTTGCGCGGGCGGGATCACCCGAGGCCTCGCCGGCGGCCGCCAGTGCGGGCGTGTTCGTCACCGAACCTGCGAAGGTACCGGCGATGAGTGGAACATCCATCCCCATGGCTTTACCGATGTAGAGGCCTGCTGCAGCAGCGATGCCGTAGAAGGCGACCATCGTCAGGATCGGGCCAACAGCGGTCTTGAGGTTGTGGAAGAACGACGCGCCCGAGTTGATGCCGATCGCGAAGGTGAACAGGGTCAGGCCGAGAGTGCCCAGCTGGGGGGTGACTCGCAGCTCGATGTCGTAGGACTGCGCCCACGCAGCCAACGCGATGGCAAAGAAAAGAACGGCGGCAGCGCCGAGGCTAATGCCCTTGATTTTCACATGGCCAAACGCCATGCCTATACCGATGAGAATGAAGAGGAACAGAACTGGCTGCTCGCTCAGAATCTCGAACACCTGGTGCACGATGAAATCTCCGTGTTGTGGATTGTGATATGAGGTATGTATCAATTAAAGCAGCAATACGTGCTGTGTATCTCAGTCCATCGTCCTAGATGGCGCTCACGGTCTCAAGGTCCGCACAATGAGATGGATAAGGAGCGGAGAGCGCAGGAGAGATACGGTAAAGCCATGCTCGACGTTCGCGGAATTGGAGTCCTCGCCCTGGTCATCGTACCCGGGCGTGCGATGCCTGCCGCGTAACGTGAGGATGGATCGCACGCCTAAATCCCCGCATCCGCTACTGCCGGATCTGACGGGGTTTTTTCTTTGAGACGGTCCAACGATTGAGAGGACGAATGGTGAGCGACACCGCCAACACCACCCGCATGACCGGAGCCGAGGCTATTGTGGCCAGCCTCGAGGCCCTGGGCGTTACCGACGTGTTTGGTATGCCCGGCGGCGCAATTCTTCCGACGTACGACCCGCTGATGGCGTCGACGTCTCTGCGTCACATTCTTGTCCGTCACGAGCAGGGTGCGGGACATGCCGCCGAAGGTTACGCTCTGGCCACCGGGAAGGTTGGCTGCGCGATCGTGACGTCCGGCCCTGGAGCCACCAACGTGCTGACGGCCCTGGGCGACGCGTGCATGGATTCGGTCCCGATCGTCGTGATCTCGGGTCAGGTCGGCGCTTCCCTGATTGGCAGCGACGCCTTCCAGGAAGCCGACGTCGTGGGTGCATCGATGCCCATTACGAAGCACTCCTTCCTCGTCACGGATCCCGCGCAGATCCCCGCGCGCCTGGCTGAGGCCTTCCACCTCGCGGCTACCGGTCGCCCCGGCCCCGTTCTCGTGGACATCACCAAGTCCGCGCAGGTCGCCGAGATGGACTTCTCCTGGCCTCCGACCCTGGATCTGCCCGGCTACCGCGTCGCGGACAAGCCGAACATGAAGCAGGTGCGCGCCGCAGCCCGCGCGATCGCCGACGCCCAGGCCCCCGTCCTGTACGTGGGCGGCGGCATCGTCCGCTCCGGCTCCACTGACGCCCTCGCTGAGCTCGTTGAGGTCACGAACGCCCCCGTTGTCACCACGCTGACCGCCCGCGGCGCCTTCCCCGACTCTGATCGCCACAACCTCGGCATGCCCGGCATGCACGGTACCGTGGCCGCCGTCGGTGCACTCCAGCGCGCCGACCTCATCGTGGCACTCGGTGCCCGCTTCGACGACCGCGTGACCGGCCGCCTCGACTCCTTCGCGCCCCGCGCGACCATCGTGCACATCGACATCGACGCTGCGGAGATCTCCAAGAATCGCCACGCCGACATTCCGATCGTCGCCGACCTGGCGACCGCACTGCCGATCCTCACCCAGGAAATCGCCCAGGCCTCGTCGGACAACAAGGCCGACATCTCCGGATGGTGGCGCTACCTCGACCGTCTGCGCACCAAGTACCCGATCGGATGGGCTGAGCCCGACGACGGTATGATGGCGCCCCAGGAGGTCCTGAAGAAGCTCTCCGAGCGCGTCGGTCCGGACGCGATCTACGTGACGGGCGTGGGGCAGCACCAGATGTGGGCATCTCAGTTCATTACGTTGGACAACCCGCGCAGCTTCATCTCCTCGTGCGGATCCGGCACCATGGGCTACTGCATTCCTGCGGCCATGGGCGCCCAGGTCGGCGCCCCCGACAAGGTCGTGTGGGCGATCGACGGAGACGGCTCCTTCCAGATGACCAACCAGGAACTGGCCACCTGCACGATCAACAACATCCCGATCAAGGTCGCGCTCATCAACAACTCGGTGCTGGGCATGGTGCGCCAGTGGCAGTCCCTGTTCTTCGGCAAGCGCTACTCGAACACGACGCTCAACCCCGTCGAGGGCGAGCAGATCCCCAACTTCGAGATGCTCGCGCAGGCCTACGGCATGGCGGCACGCACCGTGCGCTCCATCGACGAGGTCGACGAGGCCATCGAATGGGCCATGTCGATCAACGATCGCCCCGTCCTCATTGACTTCCGCGTCTCCAAGGACTCGATGGTCTGGCCGATGGTCGCCGCGGGCGTGTCCAACGATGAGATTCGTTACGCCAAGGGCATGGCGCCCGACTGGGAGGTGGAAGACTGATGACGAATCGTCACACTCTGGCCGTGTTGGTCGAGAACAAGCCCGGCGTCCTCACTCGCGTCGCCGCGCTTTTCGCCCGCCGCGCCTTTAATATCAAGTCGCTGACCGTGGGAGAGACCGAACACCCCGAGATCTCCCGCATGACCATCATCGTGGACGCAGACTCCGCGCCCATCGAACAGGTGGTCAAGCAGCTCAACAAGCTCATCAACGTCCTCAAGGTCGTCGAGCTTGAACCCGAGGACTCCGTCGAACGGCGTCTGCTCATGATGAAGGTCCAGGCTGACGAGACCCGTCGCACCTCGGTCCTGCAGATCGTGGACCTGTTCCGCGCACACGTCGTCGACGTGCAACCCGAGTCGGTCGTCATCGAATCGATCGGCTCCCTACCCAAGCTGGAGGCGCTGCTGCGGGCCCTGGAGCCCTACGGCGTCACCGAACTCGTCCAGTCGGGCGCCGTGGCTATCGGCCGCGGGTCGCGCTCGATCACGGATCAACTGAAGGAGAAATGAAAATGGCAGAGATCATCTACGATGACGGCGCAGACCTGGCGCTGATCCAGTCCAAGAAGGTTGCCATCATTGGTTACGGTTCGCAGGGTCACGCTCACGCGCTGAACCTGAAGGATTCCGGAGTTGACGTGGTCGTCGGCCTGCGCCCCGGTTCCTCCTCGTGGGCCAAGGCTGAGGCCGCTGGCCTCGAGGTCAAGGACGTGGCCGAGGCCGTCGCCGAGGGCGACGTCGTCTCCGTGCTGCTGCCCGACCAGGTCCAGCGCTACGTCTACGCCGAGCAGATCGCCCCCAACCTGAAGGAAGGCGCCGCCCTCCTCTTCGCGCACGGCTTCAACATCCGCTACGGCTACATTGAGGTCCCCGCCGGCCACGACGTCATCATGGTCGCCCCCAAGGGCCCCGGCCACAAGGTCCGCGAGACCTACGTGCAGGGCAAGGGCACCCCGGACGTCGTCGCCGTTGAGGTGGATGCCTCCGGCAAGGCTTGGGATCTGGCTCTGTCCTACGCGAAGGGCATCGGCGGCACCCGCGCCGGCGTCATCAAGACGACCTTCACCGAGGAGACCGAGACCGACCTGTTCGGCGAGCAGGCTGTCCTGTGCGGTGGCGTCTCCCACCTGATCCAGGCCGGCTTCGAGACCCTCGTCGAGGCTGGCTACCAGCCCGAGATCGCCTACTTCGAGGTCTGCCACGAGATGAAGCAGATCGTCGACCTCATCAACGAGGGTGGCATCACCAAGCAGCGCTGGTCCTGCTCCGACACCGCTGAGTACGGCGACTACGTCTCCGGCCCGCGCGTCATTGGCGAGTCCTCCAAGGAGGCCATGAAGGCTGTTCTGGCCGACATCCAGGACGGCACCTTCGCCCGCAAGTTCATCGCCGATCAGGATAACGGCGCCCTCGAGTTCAAGGCGCTGCGCGCCGAGGAAGAGGCTCACCCGATCGAGAAGACCGGCCAGAAGCTGCGCAAGGCCTTCGGCTGGACCGACTCTGACGAGGACTACACCGAGGGCAGCGCCGCGCGCTGATCTCGCTGTCCTTCTCGGATAGACCAAGCTCCGGCCTCGTTCCCACGTGGGACGAGGCCGGAGCTGTTTGATGTCGAAAGGTGCGGGGACGCCAGGATGCGTTCCTGCGAGGTTTAGTTCGCCGGTGCTTCGTCAGCCCCGTTTGTCCATGGGAGGGAGGCGGGGGAGAGCGCGTCAGCGTTCGAGACTGTGGAAATCGGTGCGACGATCACGAGGGAGGCGACGGCGGCCGAGGCAACGCGTGTCAGAGTTCGACGGGAGGGGCGCAAGGTGTGTCCTTCGTACGGCAAGGATGATTGACAGCTCTAGTTTATCAGTAACTAGATTCTTGGCAAGTGTGCGTGCTGTGTGCTAGTCCATGCTGTCAGGTGTGAAGAAACGGGTCCATGAGCTTCGCGGTGTTCCTAGTCTGATGGTGTAGGGCTTGCGGAGGGGGGTAATCGTGCAGCTCAGAATCCTGTTCGTCATCAATGACCTCTATACGCGTGGGAACGGACTCGCCGCGTCCGCTCGTCGCACCATCGCTCTGTTGCGTGAGCGAGGGCATGATGTGCGTGTGTTGTCCGCGCCGCCGCTCGATGGTGATGATTGCGGTATTGGCGCCCCTGACTATCCGCTCCCGTATCTTCGCGTTCCGCTTGTGGCGCCTCTGATTGCCTCGCAGGGCTACGCCCTCGCTCGGTCGGATCGGCGCCAGATTGATCGAGCGCTCAGCTGGGCAGATGTGGTCCACCTGGAGGAGCCTTTCATGCTGCAGGCCGTGGTTGCTCGGCGTGCGCGCGATCGTGGCGTGCCTGCGATGGCGACCTACCACATTCATCCCGAAAATCTCACGGCCACCGTCTATCTCGATCGTTGCGCTGTTCTGAATCGTGCGATTCTCCGGCTGTGGAAGTGCTTCATTTTCGATCGGTGCGGCGCGCTCCAGTGCCCTTCAGAATCGGTATGGAGGCGGGTCTCCTCGTTAGGGCTTTCTCCGCGGCTGTTTGTTCTCTCTAATGGTGTCCCGCTGGGTGGTGTGAGCGTTGGATGTGGGGGCAGGAAGGAAGAGTTGTCCGTTGTGCGTCTGCTGTCAATCGGGCGCTTTTCGCGCGAGAAAGATCAGGCGACGATTCTGCGGGCGCTTCGCTTCAGTTCTCATGCTCGCTCCATCGAGCTGACCCTGGCGGGGCGGGGTCCGACCGAGCGGCAGCTGCGGGCCCAGGCGGATCGTCTCGTGCGCGATGGTGTGATCGCACATCCTGTTCGCTTTGCTTTTATGGACGCGGGGGAGATGGCTCGGGCCTCGGAGCGCTCTGATCTCTATGTGCACGCGGCTCGGATCGAGGTGGAGGGACTCGGCGCTCTTGAGGCGCTGCGTCACGGCGTGGTCCCCGTTCTCGCGCGTGGTCCTCTGACGGCAACCAGTCAGTTTGCGCTGACGGAGGAGAGTGTGTTCGAGGCGGGGAATCCGCGCTCGCTCGCGCGCGTCATTGATGCGTGGATTGACCGAGGGGGCGAGGCGCGTCGAGCTGAGGCTGTGAGATATCGGGGTGTGGAAGCTCAGTATGACATCCGTGTCTGTGTTCGTGAGTTGGAGCGTGTCTATGGCTGGTTGGTCGGCGGGGGAGAATTCCCAGGTGCTCAGCCTGACAGGTGAACACCGATCCTCGAAGTTGTGGGGTAATTATCCTAGACGTTGATAAAAATATCTGTCGTATAACTGGTTAGTCAGCATCCAAATTTGTATGATGAATCTCGTGGAGAGTGAGTCATGACTCACTGCCCGCTGATTGACAACTCATCTCGGAAGGACCAACGATGACCCTCCGCCACTACGGGCGTGCCCTCGCGGCAGCCTCGGGAGCCGTGCTGCTGTGCGCGACTCTCTCGGTTCCCGCGCTCGCCACCCCGACCAGTGACACCGGTGCAGCAACCCCGGTGACGGCCTCGGTAACCGACGAAGGTTCGGCCCCCATCACCGTCACTGTGGCGCGCACCGACTCCCACGGAGACAAGGTGTACGAAGGTGACCTCATCACCATCACCGTCACCTACACCAACAACACAGACAGTGCTCTGACCGTCTTCCCGGTGGCCTCGAACCTGTCCGGCGTGCTGACCACTGGCGCCCCCAACTGCCGCTGGCACAACCTCGCTGCGCACACCACCAAGCAGTGCACGACCGCGACCCACACCGTGACCGCCGACGACGTCGCGGCCGGAACCTTCACCCCGATGACCACGTGGGCCGCCACCCGCGACCGCAACGGTACAGACGTCATCGCCGGTGACATCACCGCGAACGCTGACACCGTGACCGTCGCCCAGGGCGAGCGCCCGCCGGCTCCGGACCCGCTGGAGACCCCGCACGACTACGCGATCGGCGAGAAGGTTCGCCTCGCGTCCCCCGGCCTGGCCGGCTTCAGCTGCCACCGCATCCCCGCGCTGACCACCGCCAACAACGGCTGGATCATCGCCGCGTGGGACGGGCGCCCCAACACCTGCCAGGACGCGCCCCAGGCTAACTCCATCGTCTACCGCATCTCGAAGGACGGTGGCAAGTCCTGGACCCCGATCCAGACCGCCCTCGCAGGCACCCCCGGCGCGGAGAAAGTCGGTTACTCCGATCCCTCCTTCGTTGTCGACCGCAGCACAGGAACGATCTTCCTGTTCTCGGTCAAGTCCTACGACGCCGGACTCTTCCAGTCCCAGCTGGGCACCGACCCCGCAGCGCGTAACATCCTGCACGCCCACGTCGTCGAATCCCATGACAACGGCGAGACCTGGGTCAACCCCCGCACCATCACCGACCAGGTGACCGCAGGCCACACCGACCAGTGGTTCACGCGCTTCGCCTCCTCCGGTGAAGGAATCCAGCTTCGCTACGGTGCCCACGCCGGTCGCCTCATCCAGCAGTACGCCGTTGCCAACTCCGGCACCACCTCGCTCATGGCCGTCTCCGTCTACTCCGACGACCACGGCGCGACCTGGAAGCCCGGCGCGCCCACCGAGAGCAGCGCCGACGAGAACAAGGTTGTCGAGCTCTCCGATGGGCGCCTCCTCCTCAACTCTCGCACGCAGGGAACCGCGGGCCAGCGCCTCGAGGCTATCTCCTACGACGGTGGACAGACCTGGGGCCCGTTCCGCCACAACTGGGATCTGACCGACCCGCGTAACAACGCCTCCATCGTGCGCGCCTACCCGGACGCCCCCGAGGGCTCCGCGCGCGCCCGCGTCCTGCTCTTCTCCAACGCCGACTCGTCCAGCGCCCGCGCCAATGGCACCATCCGCGTCTCCTACGACGACGGCTTCACCTGGAACGACGGCACGGTCTTCGAGAGTGGCGAGATGGCCTACTCGACGCTGCATCCCCTCGGGGATGGCACCTGGGGCCTGCTGTACGAGTCCGGCGGCTACAAGAACATCGAGTTCATGCGCGTCGACGCATCCTACCTCGGCCTGACCGATCCCGGCGAAGAGCCCGCGCCTGAACCGACTCCGGACCCGCAGCCTGCACCCGACCCGCAGCCCGCGCCTGATCCGACCCCGGATCCACAGCCTGCGCCTGAACCTGCGCCCGCTGTCACCCCCGCGCACTGGGTCAACACCGGAAACGGCTGGAAGTGGCAGCTGGAAGACTCCAGCTACGCGACGAACCAGACGATCACGATCGGCGAGGCCACCTACCGCTTCGGCGCAGACGGCATGATGGTCACCGGCTGGGATAACCAGGGCGGCGTGTGGAGCTACTACAACGCCTACGGTGCCCGAGTGAGCGGCTGGATCCATGATGGGGCCTGGTACTACCTCGATCCCACGACCGGAGCGATGGCGACCGGATGGGCGCAGGTCGGCGGTACCTGGTACCTCTTCAATGCCTCGGGTGCGATGCTCACCGGTTGGCAGTACGCCGGTAGCTGGTACTACCTGGCCCCCTCGGGAGCCATGCTCACCGGCTGGCAGCACATCGGTTCCACCTGGTACTACTTCGCGGGTGACGGCCACATGGTCACCGGCTGGCAGTCGGTCGACGGCCGTTGGTATTTCTTCGCTCCCTCGGGTGCGTGGATCTGATCCGTCCAACCGAGCCGGGGTCGGGGGAGCGTGCATGCCCTCCCGGCCCCGGCCTCGTCTATGGGAGACGTCACCCGGAAAACAGCCCACGTGGTGGAACGATTCCGCCGCGGGGCGCTCGGGCGGGGGAAGATGGAGCCATGACACTGAACATCGCAGTAATCCCTGGCGACGGTATCGGCAAGGAAATCGTCCCCGAAGGCCTCAAAGTCCTGGACCGTGTCCTGGCGGATAAGGGCGTCGACTACTCCACGACCCACTTCGATCTGGGTGCGCAGCGCTGGCATGCGACCGGCGACACCCTCACCGACGAGGATCTCGAGGCCATCAAGCGCCACGACGTGATTCTTCTCGGCGCAGTCGGCGACCCTTCCGTCCCCTCCGGCGTCCTTGAGCGAGGGCTGCTGCTCAAGCTGCGCTTCGCTCTCGACCACTATGTGAACCTGCGTCCCTCCAAGTACTACGAGGGTGTTCCCAGCCCCCTGGCCAACCCCGGCGACATCGACTTTGTTGTCGTGCGCGAAGGCACCGAGGGTCTCTACTGCGGCAACGGTGGCGCCGTTCGCGTCGGCACCCCGCACGAGATCGCAACCGAAGTCAGCGTCAACACCGCCTACGGTGTCGAGCGCGTCGTTCGCTACGCCTTCGAGGCGGCCGCCTCACGCAAGAAGCACCTCACCCTCGTCCACAAGCACAACGTCCTGGTAAACGCCGGACACATGTGGCGTCGCATCGTCGACGAGGTGGGGGAGGAGTATCCCGAGGTGCGCGTCGATTACTGCCACATCGATGCTGCCACCATCTACATGGTCACCGACCCCGCGCGCTTTGACGTCATCGTCACCGACAACCTGTTCGGTGACATCCTCACCGACGAGGCCGGAGCCGTGACCGGTGGTATCGGATTGAGCGCGTCCGGCAACCTCAACCCCTCGCGAGAGTACCCCTCCATGTTCGAGCCCGTGCACGGCTCTGCCCCCGACATTGCGGGCCAGGGCAAGGCAGATCCGACCGCGACCATCTCCTCGGTCGCGCTGATGCTCGACTTCATGGGCTACGCCGAGGAAGCCGCGCGCGTGCGCGCCGCGATCGATGCCGACATGGCAGCGCGCGCCGAGGCGGCGGCGAGCGGTCACCCGCTCGTGCGCTCCACCTCGCAGATCGGCGATGACATCGCCGCTAGGGTCTGAGACTGACGCGAAACACGAGGGCCGCTCCCCGGGATGGGGGAGCGGCCCTCGTGTTTGTATGGAAGCGCCCGTGAGGCGAGGTGCTCGCTGTCAGCGCGTGCCGATGAGGGCGGGCAGGGACGTGCGAGGAGCCCACTGCTGGATGTCCGCGAGCGCGGCGCTGGCCCCGGCCGCACGCACGTCGGAGGAGTTGCTGGCGAGCATGGCGGAGTCCGCCGCGAGCAGGTTTGATGCCAGGGAGGGTGCATCGAGGAAACCAAGTGTGCAGCGAGGCGTTCGCGTGTCGGCAGCTCCGGCACGCAGTGCGACATCGGCGCGCGCGAGGAGCTCGCCCGACACGGCGTATGCGTCACTCAGCGTGCCCGCACTCACCTGCGCCTGAGGGAGGGTTGACGCCGTGCAATCCCAGGTAGCGACTGCGCTCGACAGCTCCTGAGACGATGCCAGATCCTTGCCCGAGGGGGCGAAGGACGCTGATATTCCCGGCGCGTCGAAAAGATCGATGGACCAGGTCTGGACTCCCTGACGCGAGGCCGCATTCACGCGGTCGTTGACAAGGAGCGCTTGGTCCAGCCCCGCATCCAGGTCGATGCCATACGCCTGGGCGATCGTGACCGCGCTCGCGTAACGACCGAGTGCCGCAGCCGACAGGGTGCGGGCCTCATCGGCGCTCGTGCGATTAGTGTCGGCAGCGATCTCCAGGTCGCGGGTCGCCGTGCGGGCAAGCCACGCGACGAACGCCGACACGTCGGTGGGGGCCTCGGACACGGCGGCGGGGGCAGAGGCACCCTCGGGCGGGGTTCCGCCCCACGGGTCCCACAGGCCACCCAGTGCCTCAAGGCGCTCGTGTGACGCCGAGGCGACGGCGCGCAGAGCTGCCGAACAGGACGCGCAGTCCGTCGCGACCTCGGCGAGCTGGGTCGCCCGATCAGAAGCCGCCGACTCCGTACGCGCCGCTTGGTCGCGCACGGCGGCGAATCCAGTCAGGGTGGGCAGAGAAGACGACGAGCACGCGGATAGCGCGAGGACCGCCACCCCAGTCGCGACGAGGCCGGGGAAGCGGCGTGTGGTCAAAGTCAGTTTTGCGAAACGCACACCCGCATCATCCCACACCCCCGGGTAGGATAGGGAACTGACCCGCGTACGCGAGAGAAAGATAGGCGCATATGGCATCGTCCACGTCAGATGGACCGCTCGAGGAGCTGCTGGCTCCCGTGGTCGAACAGTCGGGACTGGAACTGGACTCAGTGACCCGCTCACGCTCCGACGCGATGCCGCTCCTGCGGGTCATCGTCGAAGCGCCGATCGGCGCCGACGGAATCGACTCCGACACGCTCGCCGACGTATCCCGCGCCGTGTCGAAAGCATTGGACGCCGCAGATCCGATCGACGGCGAGTACCTGCTGGAGGTGTCCACACCGGGGGCCGAACGCGAACTGACGAAAGTCGGGCACTGGATGCGCCAGATCGGACGCCTCGTGCGCATCAAGCTGCGCGCCGGTGGATATGTTTCCGGACGCGTCGTTGCGGCTGACGAGACCAGCGCAACGATCGATGTCGACGGTGAAACGACTACCATTGACTATTCTGACATGAGGAAGGCGCGCTCCCGCGTCGACTTTGGAACGGGGAAGTAGGAGACCATGGAAATCGATATGACCGCTCTGCGGATGGTGGAAAACGAGAAGGGCGTCAGCCTCGAAACCCTCGTTGACGCCATCGAAGAAGCCCTGCTCAAGGCGTACCACAACCTGCCCGGAGCCATCTCCCAGGCCCGCATCGAAATCGACAAGAAGACCGGACGCGTCACCGTCATGGCCATGGACGAGGACGAAGACGGCAACCCCATCGGCGAGTTCGATGACACCCCGAAGAACTTCGGTCGCATCGCCCAGTCGACCGCGCGCTCCGTCATCATGCAGCGCCTGCGCGACGCCGACGACCAGCGCGTGTTCGGCGACTTCGCGGGACGCGAAGGGCAGGTCATCACGGGCACCGTCCAGGCTCCGCGCCCTGGACGCCCCACAATGGTCCAGGTCTCCGACGACTTTGAGGCCGTCCTGCCTGACGGGGAAAAGGTCCCCGGCGAGTCCTACCGCCACGGTGACCGCATCCGCGCCTACGTCGTGGGCGTTGAGCGCACCGAGCGCGGTCCGCGCATCACCCTGTCGCGCACCCACCCCAACCTCGTCGCCGGTCTCTTCCAGCGTGAGGTTCCCGAGATCCAGCAGGGCCTCGTCAAGATCAAGGCGATTGCCCGCGAGGCCGGACACCGCACGAAGATCGCCGTGGCCGCTACGCGCGAGGGCATCAACGCCAAGGGTGCTTGCATCGGTCCGATGGGCGCACGCGTACGTTCCGTCATGGCCGAACTCGGCGGGGAGAAGATCGACATCGTCGACTACTCCGACGATCCGGCGCGTTTCGTTGCAAACTCGCTGTCGCCCGCCCGCGTCACCCGCGTCGTCGTCCACTCCGTGGATAACCGCACTGCGACGGCCATCGTTCCGGACTTCCAGCTCTCCCTCGCGATCGGCAAGGAAGGTCAGAACGCTCGCCTCGCCGCGCGCCTGACGAACTACCACATCGACATCCACGCCGACACGGAAACCGGCGACGACGCGATCGTGTCGCGCGTCTCCACCCCCGATGACGTGACAAGTCGCTCATAGTTTCTCAGACGAGCAATCCCCTAGCTGGACTAAGCTAGGGAATTGTGTCGTATTCTGTGCCGCCAGTGCCCACCTCCGGGCCCCAGCGCACCTGCATTGGATGCGGCGCACACGCGCATCGAACCGCACTCGTACGGATCGTGCGCTCGCCAGACGGATCGATTCACCTCGATCCGGCGGCGACTCTTCCAGGCCGAGGCGCCTGGGTTCACCCCGATGCGGAGTGTATCCAGAAAGCCCGAGTCAGACGCGGCCTCGCGCGCTCGTTCCGAACGGGAAACGTTCCGGAGGACGTGTGGGACGACGTGGAGGAGTTGATCAACCACCAGTGATGGCCACGCGCCATCAACGCCGAGAAAATGGAAGCGGGTTGGAAGCTGATGGGCACCCGATGAGTACCCAGCGATGAGCTGCCAGCAATATCAGTAAGGCGTCTCCGGAGCGGAGACGCTTCCGGAATGGAGAAATGTGGCAAAGTTGCGTGTCCACGAGCTCGCCAAAGAGCTCGGAATCACCAGCAAAGAACTGATGGGTCACCTGAAGGAAGCAGGTGAATTCGTCAAGTCGTCCTCGTCCTCGCTCGAACCGCCCGTCGTGCGGCAGATGCGCGAGAAGTTCGCGGCGACCCCCAAGACCAAGAAGGCGGATGCAAAGCCCGCCGCCAAGGCCCCCAAGCCCAGCGCGGCCAAGCCCGCTGCGAAGAAGGCTGCTGCCCCCGCCGACGCGGCACCCAAGGCTGCCGCACCCAAGGCTGGCGTCCCCAAGCCTGGCGCGCCGAAGCCCACTGCGGCCCCCAAGAGTGCTCCCAAGCCTCGCGGCAAGAAGCCCGAAGGGGCCCCCAAGCCCGCGGGCCGCAAGCCTGCGGACGCTAACGCTCCCAAGCCCGCGCCGCGTCGTAACGATGCCCCTCGTCCGGCTCGTCCCGGTGGCCCTCGCCCCGGTGGCCCGCGCCCGGGCAACAACCCGTACGCCTCCTCCCAGGGCATGCCCCGTCCGGGTGGCTCCGGTGGTCCTCGCCCCGGTGGGCCGCGTCCGGGAGCCTCGGGCAACGGTGGCCCGCGTCCCGGCGCTGCGCGTTCGGGTGCCTCCGGTAACGGCGGTCCCCGTCCCGGCGCTCCGCGCCCCGGTGGTAACCGCCCGAACCCGGGCATGATGCCCGGCCAGGCGAACTTCGCTCGTAATGCTGCTTCCGGTAACGGTGGTGGAGAGCGCGGCGGTCGCGGCGGTGGCCGCGGTCGCGGCAATGGCCGTCCCGGTGGCGCAGGTGCAGGCGCCGGCGGTCCTCAGAACAACGGCGGCGGCTTCGGCGGTCCCCGCGGCGGTGGCCGCGGTGGTCGCGGCTCGACGCCGGGCGCATTCGGCCGCGGAGGTGGCCGCTCGCAGCGCGGACGTAAGTCGAAGCGCGCGAAGCGCCAAGAGTACGAGCAGCAGAACGCACCCGTCATCGGCGGTGTCTCGATCCCGCGCGGTAACGGCGCGCAGATCCGCATCCGTCAGGGCGCATCCCTTGCTGACCTCGCCGAGAAGATTGACGTCAATCCCGCAGCGCTTGTGACGGTCCTCTTCGCCCTGGGCGAGATGGCGACCGCCACGCAGTCCCTCGACCAGGACACCTTCGAGGCGCTGGGCGCGGAGCTCGGCTACGACGTCAAGGTCGTCTCCCCCGAGGACGAGGACCGTGAGCTGCTCGAGTCCTTCGACATCGACCTCGAGGCCGAAGAGCTCGACGACGCCGAGAATATGCAGCCCCGTCCGCCGGTCGTTACCGTCATGGGTCACGTCGACCACGGTAAGACCAAGCTGCTCGACGCGATCCGCCACACGGACGTCGTCGACACCGAACACGGTGGCATCACCCAGCACATCGGCGCCTACCAGGTCACCGTCAAGGCTGAGGACGGCACCGCCCGCCCGATCACCTTTATCGATACCCCCGGTCACGAAGCCTTCACGGCTATGCGTGCCCGTGGCGCGCAGGTCACCGATATCGCGATCCTCGTGGTCGCGGCCGATGACGGTGTGATGCCCCAGACGGTTGAGGCCATCAACCACGCACAGGCGGCCGGTGTTCCGATCGTCGTCGCGGTTAACAAGGTCGATAAGGACACGGCGAACCCGGAGAAGATCCGTTCCCAGCTCACCGAGTACGGCCTGGTCGCGGAGGAGTACGGCGGCGACGTCATGTTCGTCAACATCTCCGCTAAGCAGCGCACGGGTATCCGCGAGCTGCTGGAGGCCGTCCTGCTGACCGCCGACGCGGCGCTGACCCTCGAGGCCAACCCCCAGACCGACGCGCGCGGTGTCGCCATCGAAGCGAACCTGGACAAGGGCCGCGGCGCCGTCGCGACCATGCTGGTCCAGCGCGGCACGCTCCACGTGGGCGACTCTCTGGTGGTCGGCTCGTCCTACGGCCGCGTGCGCGCCATGTTCGACGACGCCGGTCACGACGTCTCCGAGGCCGGTCCGTCGACCCCCGTCGCGGTCCTCGGTCTCACGTCCGTCCCGCGCGCCGGCGATTCCTTCCTGGTTGCGCCCGACGACCGCACGGCCCGCCAGATCGCCGACAAGCGTGAGGCTGCCGAGCGTCAGGCCCTGCTGGCCAAGCGCCGCAAGCGCGTCTCCCTGGAGGACTTCGACAAGGTCCTGGCCGAGGGCGAGGTCGACACCCTCAACCTGGTCATCAAGGGCGACGTGTCCGGCGCTGTCGAGGCCCTGGAAGACTCGCTGCTGCGCATCGACGTGGGCGACGAGGTTGCGCTGCGTATCATCCACCGCGGTGTCGGTGCGATTACGCAGAACGACGTCAACCTGGCGACCGTCGACAACGCGGTCATCATCGGCTTCAACGTCCGACCCGCCGAGCGCGTGGCCGAGATGGCGGATGCCGAGGGCGTCGAGATCAAGTACTACAACGTCATCTACTCTGCGATCGACGATATTGAGGCGGCCCTCAAGGGCATGCTCAAGCCGATCTACGAGGAGGTCCAGCTGGGCACTGCGGAGATCCGTCAGGTCTTCCGCTCCGGCAAGTTCGGCAACATCGCCGGTTCGATCGTCCGTTCTGGCACGATCAAGCGTGGCACCAAGGCGCGCCTGGTGCGCGACGGCGTCGTTGTCGCCGACAACCTCGAGATCGCGTCCCTGCGTCGCGAGAAGGACGACGTCACCGAGGTCCGCGAGGGCTACGAGTGCGGTATCACGCTGGGTTACAAGGACATCGCCGAGGGCGACGTCATTGAGACCTGGGAGATGCGCGAGAAGGCTCGTGACTGAGTCCGTGGCGTGAAGTATCGGGGTCCGGGCATGCTCGGACCCCGATCTTCTCTCATCTAGTGTTTCGACAAGGGCGTGAGTGCCCGAAAGGAGGGCGCGATGGCTGACGAAGCTCGCGTTCGTAAGGTGCAGGAGCGAATCCTGCAGACTGTCGCGTCGATGATTGGACGCCAGGTGAAGGATCCCCGCCTGGAGCTCGTGACGATCACGGACGTGCGCGTGACGGGCGACCTGCAGCACGCGTCCATCTTCTACACGGTGCTCGGCGATGACGAGCAGCGTGAGAAGGCCGCACGAGCCTTCGCATCCGCGCAGGGCCTGTTCCGCTCGCGTGTGGGCAAGGCTCTGGGCCTGCGTCTGACTCCGACCCTGGAGTTCATTCCCGATGCGCTGCCCGAAAGCGCCGCTGCGCTCGAGGATGCGCTGGCGAAGGCCAAGGCGAAGGACGAGGCCATCGCGGCCGCCTCTGCCGGTGCCACCTACGCCGGCGACGCCGACCCCTACCGTCACGATGACGAAGAGGACGACGCCGAGAAGGATTGGGCCTGACCCTCATGGCTCGTCGACCCGATAATCCGCGCCCCGGCCTCGTCGTTATCGACAAGCCGCAGGGGCTCACCAGCCACGACGTGGTCTCACGCGTGCGACGACTGGCCCACACCCGCAAGGTGGGGCACGGTGGCACCCTGGACCCGATGGCGACGGGAGTCCTCGTGATCGGCATTGGCAAGGCAACGAAGCTGCTCACCTGGGTGAGTGGACATTCGAAGGAATATCGGGCGACGATCCGCTTCGGCGTCTCTACCAACACAGACGATGCAGAAGGTGTCGCGACCGCAGCCGTGGGCTGTTCCTCGCTGAGTGAGGAGGATCTTGAGTTGGCGCTCGCGCCGCTGCGCGGGGACATCATGCAGGTTCCCTCCACGGTCTCGGCGATCAAGGTGAATGGAAAACGCGCCTACGCGCTTGCCCGCGCGGGCGAGGACGTCGAACTGGCGGCGCGTCCGGTGCGCATTTCGCGCCTGGAGGTCCTGGCGCCCCCGCGCCCCGCGGAGTATGTCCGTGACGAGGCCGACGGAGAGAACGTGCCTAACGCTGAGTTGCCCTCGGGACCCGTGAGCGTCGTGGATGTTGACGTGGTCGTCGAGTGTTCCTCGGGCACATACGTGCGCGCCCTTGCGCGCGACGCCGGTGAGGCGCTCGGCGTGGGTGCCCATCTGACCGCGCTACGTCGCACGCGCGTGGGTGACATACCCGTGGAGTCGGCAATGACGCTCGACGAGCTGGGCGCTGCTGTCGAGGCAGCCACCCCGGAAGGAGAGCCGGAGGCGGAACCGATCCTGCCCCTCGTCCCCCTGGGGGAGGCCGCGCGCACCATGTTCCCCACTCTCCTCCTGACGCAGGCCGAGGCCGGAGCGTTCGCTCATGGTCAGGCCCCCAGGCGTTCGCGCGGTGAACTGGCGCAGTGGGTGGCCGAGGCTGGCTATCGCCCGAACGGCTCGTCCGAGGAGGAAGCCTCGCCGATCGCTGCGCTCGCGCCGGACGGCACCGTCCTGGGCCTGCTCCGCATTGACGAGGCGCGCCTGCGTACCGTCCTGGTTTTCTAGAAAGAGACTCATGAACGTCTGGTATTCCCTCTCTGACATCCCCGGCAACGAGGCCAGTGTCGTGACCATTGGCAATTTCGATGGCATGCACAACGGACACAAGAAGGTCGTCTCCACGTGCATTGAGCGCGCCCACAAGCTCGGAGTCGACGCGGTGGCCATCACCTTCGACCCGCACCCCATCCAGGTACACAAGCCCGAGGTGGGCCTCCAGCTCATCTCCCCGCTGCGTGACCGCCTCGACGCGATGGCTGCGGCCGGTCTGGACGCGACGCTCGTTGCGCGCTATGACGCGAGTGTCTACAGCCTCGAGCCCGAGGAATTCGTCTACGAATACCTCGTGGAGCGCTGTGGTGCCCGCGAGGTCGTCGTCGGCGAAGACTTCCGCTTCGGACGTGGCAACGCGGGGACGATCGACACGCTGCGCGAGCTGGGAAGCCGCTACGGATTTGGTGTTATTACCGTCACCGACATTGAGGCGCCCGAAGGACGGCGCTGGTCCTCCTCCTGGGTACGTGAGCTCCTGGCGGCCGGAGACGTCTCCGGTGCTGCCCGAGTCCTCGGACACCTCCATCGCATCCGCGGCACCGTCTGCCACGGCTTCAAGCGCGGCCGCACACTCGGCTTCCCGACCGCGAACCTGTCCGAGGACGTCGAAGGCGTGATCCCCGCCGACGGTGTCTACGCTGGCTGGGTCGTTCGCGCAGTGCCCGGCACGCAGTCCGCTGAGTTCCTTCCCGCTGCCATCTCCGTGGGAACCAACCCTCAGTTCAACGGCGAGGAGCGCACCGTCGAGGCCCACGTCCTGGGCCGCTCGGACCTGAACCTCTACGGCGAACGCATTGCCGTGACCTTCGTGTCGCGCATCCGCCCGATGATGTCCTTCGACTCCCTCGATGGGCTGCTGACCCAGATGGACGATGACCTGCGTCAGACCGCATCCGTCCTCGGCATCGGCGTCGCTGGGCGTGTCGACCCGGATTCGGTGACCGCCCGATAGCGGGCCTTCCCCTCACAGTTGGCGCAGCGCTACGGGGCGCACCCACCCCGCCCGGGGCCTGGGGGCAGCGAGCAGGGGAGGGGCATTGGCCTCGCTGATGAGCGGAATCGTTAGGTTGGTCGCTCACTGTGGGAACAAGGCGGGTGGCGTGCTACTGTAGAAAGGCCGTACACCGGCCGCGGACTGTCAGCATCCGGGAGAAGCCCGGATGCCCCGCGCAACGAAAACAAAGGAGAAGCCTGTGCCGCTGAGCAAGGACGTCAAGGACCAGATCATCGCCGAGTACGCTACCCACGAGGGCGACACCGGTTCCCCCGAGGTGCAGATCGCGCTGCTGACCCGCCGCATCAAGGATCTGACCGAGCACTTCAAGACCCACACGCACGACCACCACTCCCGTCGTGGCCTGCTGCTGCTGGTCGGCCGTCGTCGCCGCCTGCTGGGTTACCTGGCTGACATCGACATCGAGCGTTACCGCTCGCTCATCGAGCGTCTCGGCCTGCGCCGCTGATTTTGGGCCGGCCCGCCTCCCGTAGCGGAGACGGGCCGGTTTTCACACGCCCGCCTCGGGCAAACCGTTATTTTTCGCGCACAAGCCGCCGGTTTTCGACAGTGGCCTACGGAGCGTTAATCCGTGGGCTTCGATCGAAGGCCGAAGTGGAGCGCGACACCAACAACCCAAGGAGAAACGCCCCATGATGGAAGGCTCCGACATCATCGCCGCAGAGGCGATTATCGATAACGGCCGTTTCGGCAAGCGCGTCGTGCGCTTCGAAACCGGCCGTCTCGCCAAGCAGGCCGCGGGTTCTGCCCTGGCCTACCTGGACGATTCCACCACCGTTCTGTCCGCCACCACGGTGGGCAAGAACCCCAAGGACCAGTTCGACTTCTTCCCGCTGACCGTCGACGTTGAAGAGCGTCAGTACGCCGCGGGTCGCATTCCCGGTTCCTTCTTCCGCCGCGAAGGCCGCGCGGGCACCGAGGCCATCCTGGCCGCCCGCCTCATCGACCGCCCGCTGCGCCCCGGCTTCGTCAAGGGCCTGCGCAACGAGGTTCAGGTCGTCGAGACCGTCCTGACGATCGATCCGGACGACGCCTACGACGTTCTGGCGATCAACGCCGCGTCCATGTCCACCCAGATCGCTGGTCTGCCCTTCACGGGCCCGATCGGCGGCACCCGCCTGGCCCTGATCGATGACCAGTGGGTCGCGTTCCCGCGCTGGAGCGAGCTCGAGCGTTCCGTGTTCAACATCGTTGTCGCGGGCCGCATCGTCACCAAGGAAGACGGCTCCGAAGATGTCGCGATCATGATGGTTGAGGCCGGCGGCGGCAAGAATGAGTGGGAGCTCATTCAGGCTGGTGCCACCGCCCCCACCGAAGATGTCGTGGCCGACGGCCTCGAGGCCGCCAAGCCCTTCATCAAGGCGCTGTGCGAGGCTCAGATCAAGGTGGCCGAGAAGGCCTCCAAGGAGACCGCCGACTTCCCGCTGTTCCTGGACTACACCGACGAAGAGTACGCGGCGGTCGAGGAGTACGCGGCCGAGAAGATCGCTCAGGCCCTGCTGACCGAGGGCAAGCTCGCCCGCGACGAGGCCGTCGACGCCGTCAAGGAAGAGATGCTGGGCGCTCTGGCCGAGCGCTTCCCCGAGTCGGAGAAGGCCCTCAAGGCTGCTTTCCGCTCGCTCGAGAAGGCAACGATCCGTAACCGCACCCTGCGCGAAGAGATCCGCATGGACGGCCGTACGCCGCGCCAGATCCGTTCCCTGTCCGCCGAGGTCGAGGTCCTGCCCCGCGTGCATGGCTCCGCCCTCTTCCAGCGCGGCGAGACCCAGATCCTGGGTGTCACCACCCTGGCGATGCTGCGCATGGAGCAGCAGATCGACAACCTGTCGCCCGTCAACGCCAAGCGTTACATGCACCAGTACAACTTCCCCCCGTTCTCCACGGGTGAGGTCGGCCGCGTCGGCTCCCCGAAGCGCCGCGAGATCGGCCACGGCGACCTTGCTGAGCGCGCTCTGGTTCCCGTCCTGCCGTCGCGTGAGGACTTCCCCTACGCGATCCGTCAGGTCTCCGAGACCATGGGCTCCAACGGCTCCTCCTCGATGGGCTCCGTCTGCGCCTCGACCCTGTCCCTCCTCCAGGCCGGCGTGCCGCTGCGCGCCCCCGTCGCGGGCATCGCGATGGGCCTCATGACGGGCGAGGTCGACGGCCAGTTCAAGGCTGTTACCCTGACCGACATCCTGGGCGCCGAGGACGGCTTCGGCGACATGGACTTCAAGGTTGCCGGTACCCGTGACTTCATCACGGCCCTGCAGCTGGACACCAAGCTCGACGGCATCGACTCCCAGGTGCTGCGCGGCGCGCTGGCCCAGGCCCGCGACGCCCGCCTGGCGATCCTCGACCTCATCAACCAGGCGATTGACGGCCCCGATGAGATGAGCCCCAACGCTCCTCGTATCATCACCGTCAAGGTCCCCGTCGATAAGATCGGCGAGGTCATTGGCCCCAAGGGCAAGATGATCAACCAGATCCAGGACGAGACCGGCGCCGATGTCACCATCGAGGACGACGGCACCGTCTACATCGCCTCCTCCGATGGCGCCTCCGCCGAGGCTGCCCGCACGATGGTCAACCAGATTGCGAACCCGCAGATGCCCGAGGTCGGCGAGCGTTTCGTCGGCACGGTCGTCAAGACCACGTCGTTCGGCGCCTTCGTGTCGCTGACCCCCGGCAAGGACGGCCTCCTGCACATCTCGCAGGTGCGTCGCCTCGTGGGCGGCAAGCGCATCGACTCGGTGGACGACGTCCTGCAGGTCGGCCAGCAGGTCGAGGTTGAGATCGCTGAGATCGGCGACCGCGGCAAGCTGAGCCTGCACGCCGTCATCGACGGCGAGGCCGGTGAGCTTGAGGCCCCCGAGGGCGAGCAGGCCGAGCAGCGTCGTGAGCGTCGTGAGCGTCGTGATCGCTCCGAGCGTCGCGAGCGTCGCCCCCGCACCCGCACCCGTCGTCGCCGTGATGACGAGCGTGAAGAGGGCGCTTCCGAGGAGTGAGTAGCTCCCGCTAGCTGAATCGGACCGGTGGTCGGGATGGGGCGTGTGCTCCGCCCGGCCACCGGCCTTTTTGCGGCTACACTGTGAACGTTTCGTGCCTAGTCCCGATCAAGGGATGCAAGAGGAGAAGTATGACCCCCAAGCCACTGCCGCTCGACGAGGCGCGCCTGTCTATCGAGGACGGCGACACCCGCATTGAACGCACGATCCTGGGAGCTGGGACGCGCGTTCTGACCCAGAGGATTCCGGCGACGAAGAGCGCGGGAGTCTCTCTGTGGGTGCCCGTGGGCTCGCGCGATGAGGGGCCTCGTACGGCCGGGTCGACGCACTTCCTGGAGCATCTTCTGTTCAAGGGCACGAACAAGCGTTCTGCGCTCGATATCGCTGTCGCTTTCGATAGCGTTGGCGGCGAGTCGAACGCAGAAACTGCGCGCGAGCATACGGCATACTGGGCGCGCGTGCGTGACGCGGACCTCGACATGGCGATCGAGACGCTGGCCGACATGGTCACTGACTCCCGCCTGGATGAGGATGACTTTTCGATGGAACGCGGCGTCATCCTGGACGAACTGGCGATGGGGGAAGATTCGCCGACCGATACGGTTCACGATGCCTTCCAGCTGGCCGTCCATGGCGACCGTCCGATCGGGCGCCCTGTGGGTGGTACGGCTCAGGCGATCCGCGAGGTCGAGCGCGCCGACGTGTGGGAGCACTACCAGGCTCACTACGGCCCCTCGTCTCTCATTGTTGCCGCCGCCGGTAACGTCGACCACGAATCAGTGTGCGAGCGCGTGCAGGTCGCCCTGGATGGATCTCCTTGGGATGGGCGCAGTGCGGCCTCGCCCCGGCCTCGTCGATCGACTGCCCCGAGCCCGATTGCCGAACACGACAAGGACATTACCCGCCGACGCGACGTCACCCAGGCGCACGTCATCATCGGGTGCGAGGGCCTGTCGGCGACGGACCCGGCGGGCCCGACCATGAGTGTCCTGCTGTCGGTCCTGGGTGGATCCATGTCGTCGCGCCTCTTCCAGGAGGTGCGCGAAAAGCGCGGCTTGGCCTACACAACCTACGCTTTCGATGTTGCCTACTCGGACACGGGAACCTTCGGCATGTATGCGGGCTGCAGCCCCGACAAGGTCGACGAGGTCGAGGCCATCATGCGCGCACAGCTGGAGGAGTTGGCAGCAGAGGGCCCGACCGAGGAGGAGATGACACGCGTGCGCGGACAGGTACGTGGCGGTGTCGTCCTGGGGTTGGAAGACAACTGGTCGCGCATGATGCGCCTGGGCCGCTCGGAGATCATCGGACGCTACCGTCCTATTGACGAGTCTCTTGCAGAATTCGACGCGGTGGAGGCATCCGACGTGCGCGCACTGGCTGCGTCTCTCATCATCAAGCTGGATTGTCGGGCCCTCGTCCTGCCTGCCAAGTAAGAAACGGGGGAGTGAGAAACCCCCTGTCCATCCGCGTGAGCCCTCGCTGGCGCGGGAATACTCTGAAGACAACACATAACCCATGAAGGAGAGCGCAATGATTCGCGTGGCAGTGACCGGAGCCAAGGGCCGTATGGGCTCGACTGTTGTCCAGGCGGTGATGGGCGCCCCGGATATGGAGGTTGTTGCGCTCTTCGACGCGGGAGATAAGATCACGGCCGAGAGTGTGAACGGCGCGCAGGTGGCCGTTGACTTCTCGATCCCCAGCGTCACCGAGTCCAACGTGCACGCGCTCCTCGACGCGGGCGTGGATGTCGTCGTGGGCACGACCGGCTGGACGGATGAGTCCTACGCGCGCGTGCGCGAGCATGCTGAGGCCGTGGGGCGCGCCGTCCTGATCGCCCCGAACTTTGCGATGGGTGCGGTCCTGGCCATGAAGTTCGCAGCCATGGCTGCCCCGTACTTCGAGTCCGCTGAAGTCATCGAGATGCATCACCCCGCCAAGGTGGACGCCCCCTCGGGCACCGCCGTGGCGACCGCACGCGGCATCGCGAAGGCCCGCGCCGAGGCCGGACTGGGGGAGATGCCCGACGCGACGCAGACCGATGAGCTGGGCAGCCGCGGAGGCCGCGTCGACGGGGTTCCGGTCCACGCCGTGCGCCTGCGTGGCCTGACCGCCTCGGAGGAGATCCTGCTGGGCAACGCGGGCGAACAGCTGGTGATTCGCACGGATTCCTTTGATCGCGTGTCCTTCATGCCCGGCGTCCTGCTGGGCGTGCGCCGCGTGAGTGGCCGCACGGGCCTGACGATCGGGCTCGATCAGGTGATGGGCCTGTGAGCTCGCCTGTCGGCCCCGACCGCTCCGTGCGTCCCGCTCAGGGCGGCGACGCGCGCGCGATTGCTCGCCTGCAGGTCGAGGCCTGGCGCTCCCTCATGGGGCAGGACGCCCTCGACGCCCAGGGCATTACGGAAGAGGCCCTCGCTGCCCAATGGGAGGCGACGCTGGCCTCTCCGCGGCCCGCGGGTACTGCCCTCCTCGTCGCCCTCCACGGCAATACCGTTGTCGGTTTCGCACTCGCGGGCCCCGACGAGGCCGGGGCCGCCTCGGGCGATTCTGTTTCCTCGGGCGACGGCGCGGTGGCCGCGACGCAGGTGTACGAACTGACGGTGGAGAAGAACTTCCGGCGGTCGGGGCACGCGTCGCGCCTGCTGGCGGCTGTTGCTGACTTGACGAGTGGCCAGCTGCGCGTGTGGGTGGGTGTCGACGACGAGGAGCGTCAGCGTTTTTACACGTCGGCGGGTTTTGAGCCTTCCGGCGCGGTGCGCGTGCTGGGCGATGGGCCTACGCAGCACATGTGGTGGGCCGAGCGCGACTAAGGGCCCACGGCGCGAGCCATCCCACGTGGGCAAGCGGCGGTGCTGTCTGTCCACGTTCGAGCCGGTCGTGCCCGGAGTACAGGGGCGTGCGTATCATGGAGCGCATGAGTAACATTCCTCCCCGCCGCTTCGGTTCCCTCGCAGCCGCCATGGTCACGCCGATGACCGCCACCGGTGAGATTGATCTGCCATCCGCGCAGCGCCTGGCGATCAAGCTGGTCGACGAGGGATGCGACACGATCCTGCTGTCCGGCACGACGGGTGAGTCACCGACGACTCACCAGCCGGAGAAGAATGACTTGACGGACGCCGTCCGTGAGGCGGTAGGAGATCGCGCGTTCATCCTGTGTGGCGCGTGTTCGAACGACACGGCGCACGCGGTGCGTATCGGCGAGGGCGCCCAGGAGCACGGAGCGGACGGTCTGCTTATCGTGTCCCCCTACTACAATCGTCCTTCCCAGGAGGGCCTGCGTGCGCACGTGCGCGCCGTGACGGATGCGACCGATCTGCCGGTCATGCTCTATGACATTCCGGGTCGTACGGGCATCGCGTTTTCTGATTCGACACTGGACATCCTCGCCCAGCATCCGCGCATCCTGGGCGTCAAGGACGCCACGGGTGACGTGGAGACCGGTGTGGAGCGCATGCACCGCACGGGCCTGGAGTACTACTCGGGTGATGACGGCCTGAACTTCGCGTGGATGACGGGTGGCGCCTCGGGCTTCATTTCGGTGGTGACGCACGTGGCCTCGGCCCACTACCGCCGCATGATCGAGCTGCTCGACTCCGATCAGGTGTGGGAGGCCCGTGAGCTGTCGTATTCGCTGCGTCCCCTTGTGCACGCCATTATGGGCGGTGGCCAGGGGGCGGTCATGGCGAAGTACGCGCTGTGGCTCCAGGGCGTCATCGATAGCCCGGCCGTGCGCCTGCCGATGGTTGGAATCAGCGATGATGAGGTGTCGGCGTTGCGCCGCGCCCTGTGCGCCGCTGGTCTGCTCTGATACGTATCGCCCCCGTCGAGATCCGGCGGGGGCGACGTGTCTCCTCGGCGGCGTTGCCGAGGAGGGGAGGGCCGATCGTTGACGGTCATGTGAAATAAGGCTTAATATACCTAAGTAAAGTTCACCAACACTGACTGTGTCTGCAAGGAATGGATACCGTGGCAAAGAAGGACGTTATCATCCCCCTGGTTCCTGCCGCCCTCAGTGCGCTGCTGCTCGCCGGAGGGGTGACCGTCTTTTCGGCGTGCGAGCAACGGGCCGACGGTACGTGGATGCACTGCCATCAGTGCCAGAACATGGTGGCCGGCAGCGCAGTTGGACTCATCGCGCTCTACGGCGCCTCAGCCCTCGTCAAGAACAAGCCCGTACGCCTGGCCCTGCTCGCGCTCGCGGTGATCGCCAGCGTCGTCGTTTTCTTTATTCCCGGCGGCATCTGCCCGCTGTGCATGATGAAGACGATGCGCTGCCACACGGTTTTCCAGCCTTTTGTGCGCATCATGAGCGTCCTTGTCGCCGGCAGTGGCATCGGGGCGCTGGTCGCTTCCTTCAAGAAGGACCAGAAGATCTCCGCCTGACGGATACGCCCAGATGGGAGACAATGACGGCGTGAGGGCCCTACTTCGTCGAAAAACCGTGCGCATTGGCGCGGTTCTCCTTGTGCTCTCGCTCGCTATCGCTCTGACGGTCATCGCGCGCAACGCGATGCGCTACCGTCAGGCCGTCGCCCTTGACGAGGCCGGGGATGCCCAGGGCGCCTACGAGATCTTCCATTCGTTGGGACGCTACAGCGATGCCGCGCAGCGCGCGCAGGCCCTCGTTGATGCCGATCCGGCGCTGCCGTACCGCCGCGCGTCCAAAGGTGACACGATCGAGTTTGGCTCCTACGAGCAAGATGGCGACACGTCCAATGGGGCCGAGCCGATTCGGTGGATCGTTCTCGATGAGATCGATGGCCAGCTGCTGCTGCTGAGCGCGGATGTCCTCGAGGCCCGCCAGTATCACCACGTGCCCTTCGAGGACATCACATGGGAACATTCCGATCTGCGCGCGTGGATGAACGGGGACTTTTACGAGGCAGCGTTTACCCCCGTTCAGCGTGGCCTCATCGAGACGGTGCACAACGAGAACGCGGATCAGTCCATCACGGGCGCGAGCGGTGGTGCGCCGACCGATGACCGTGTCTTCGCGCTGAGCGAGACCGAGAGCGTCATTTACTTCAACACCCCGGCCGCGCGTAGCGACATCGGTGCTGCCCTCGCCACCGAGCACGCTGCCGAAAGCCCCTTGAGCGTGTCCGAGGACGGGACCGCCGACTGGTGGCTGCGCTCTCCCGGAACCTACGGGTTCGCCACGCAATTCGTCGATGCCTCGGGCACGCCGTCGCTCAGCGGGGCAAACGTCGATCTGCAGTACGGGGTTCGCCCCGCCCTCTGGATCGATGTTGTGGGGACCGGCGAGGGGACCCGATGAAGGGTGCCCTGTCCCTGCGCCGCGTTCCTCTCGCGAACGCTCAGGCGCATCCGCTCCGGTCCGTCGTCATCATCTTCCTCGCGCTCGCGCAGGCGGCGTGTGTTTTCGGAGGGTTCATTCTTGTCGCTGCCGCGAGGAACGAACTGTCCCTTGCCGAGCGGCGGCTCGGCGCCGACCTCGTCGTCTACCCGACGAGCTGCCTGAACCAGGTGGATAAGAAGCGCCTCCTCATGCTCGGTACTCCCGTGGGCTGCCACCAGCCGCGCTCGGCTCTGGCGCGCATGTCCTCGAACGAGGACATCGCCTCGGTGTCTCACCAGTTGTACGTCTCAGAGACGCTCTCCGATGGCTCCACACGGTGGATTATCGGATTCGAACCGGAGACGGATTTCGTGCTGGGTCCCTGGATGCGCGAGGGGGAGCGGGCGTCCCTGCCCCGCGGGAGCGTCGCGGTGGGTAGTGCTGTCCCCGGGGCGGACGGGCAGACCCTCTCCGTCTTCGGCGAGGAGCACCCGATCAACGCGCATCTGCTCGCCACTGGCTCGGAGCTGGATAACGCTGTCTTCGTCAGTATGGATACCCTCTCCGACATTGTCGCGGGTGCCCGCGCGGCGGGCAAAGACATCGACGCCACCGTTGACCCGAGCTCCGACTACTCGGCGGCGCTTGTCCGCACGTCGGGCAGTGACACTATCGAGAGCGTCACGAACTGGATCAACCTCTACGTGCGTAAGGTGAGGGCCGTGCGCAGCAGCGAAGCCCTCGTCGACACTGCCTCGGGCATTCGATCCCACCGCGGGCTCGCGATCGGGGTCCTCGGCGCCATCTGGCTGGTGCTGCTCGGCGCTCTCGTCGTCGCACAGGTGAGTCTCATGAACGAACGACGCGCCGAACTCACCGTCTGGCGTTCGATCGGGGCATCGCATGGCATCATCAACCGCGTCATGCTGGGTGAATCCGCGTTACTCCACGCGGTGGGTGCACTCGCGGGGGTGGTACTCGCGGCCATCGTTCTGCCTCTCGCAGCGGATGAGAGCATACGTGAGGTCCTCACCGCCCCCGGGACGTCACTGCCCCTCGCCGGTGTATCGATAGCCGCAGTCACCTGTGTGGGGATCGCGGGAACGCGCCTCGCCCTCGTTCGGGTAAGCCGCGTGGTGCGCGGACAGAAAACGGTCCTGATCTAGGGACGATGGTCAAGGAGGAATGACGCAATGCTGTCGCGCTCGCGACTTCCGTGGATGAACCTGCGCGGGTACCCCGTGCGGACGGGGACCCTCGTCCTCTTTTCCATGCTCATGACGATGACGATTTTCGGAGGGACCCTTATCGTCCAGGGGATCGAACACGGCCTGCGCACGGTCCAGTCGCGCCTGGGAGCCGACATCATGGTGACCCCCGCCGAGGCCGATACCGATTTTGACGCACAGACGTTCCTGGTGAGCGCCGAGCCGTCATACTTCTACATGGATGCGGCGACTCGTGATGAGGTGGCCGCCGTTGACGGGGTCGAAGCTGCGTCCTCCCAGCTCTTCCTGGCCTCGGCGAGGGCGAGCTGCTGTTCGGGCCGCTACCAGGTGATCGCCTACGATCCCGCCACCGACTTCACGATCCAGCCGTGGATGAGGGACGCGGTGGGGCGCACACAACTGGGAGACGACGAGGTGATCGTCGGAGCCAACGTGCTGGCCAACGACCCCAACAACTTCCAGCTCTTCGACAACACGCTGCGGGTCGTCGGGCAATTCGATGCGACCGGATCGACCCTTGACAACGCGGTCTACATGAACTTTGAGACCGCCAAGAAGGTCATCGACTCCTCGCTGCGCAAGGGCCTCAACAAGTATTCGACGCTTGAGACCGACCGGATTATCTCCTCGGTGATGGTCAAAGTGGCGCCCGGATACGATGCCGAGGCCGTGGCCGCCCAGATCCAGCAGCAGGTGCCCGGTGTTGCGGTCGCCACGTCGGCGAGGATGGTCAGCGGCATCGCACAATCCCTGGACTCGACGTCGCGCACGGTGGCTGTCCTCATCGGCGTCGCGTGGGGCGTCGGCCTGCTCATGATCACCCTGTTGTTCGTCCTGATGGTCGCCGAACGCAGGCGCGAGTTCGCCACCCTCGTCGCCATGGGCGCGCACCGGCGCATGATCTCCGGCATCATCATCCGCGAGGCGCTCGGCGTCAACATCCTCGGAGGCGTCGGCGGCATCATCATCTCGGGTGTCCTCCTCGTGTCCTTCTCCGGCCTCGTCGACCAGAGCCTGGGGGGCGGATTCCTCGTGCCATCCGCGCTGACGCTGGCGCTGTTGGCTCTGGGGGCGCTCGCGTCGGTGGGCATCGTCGCCCTCGTCTCCTCGTGGATAGCGCTGCGGTACGTGACAACAATGGATGCCAGCCTGGCCCTGAAGGAAGGGGAGTGACATGATCATCGAGGCAACGAGTGTGTCGAAAGAGTTCGCCAGGGCACGCGGAGGAAAGCGGGTCTTCACCGCGGTCCACCCGCTGGATTTTGGCCTGGACGAGAGGCAACTGACCGTCATCTCTGGCCACTCGGGCAGCGGTAAGAGCACCCTGCTGACCATGCTCGCCGGGATCCTCACGCCCACGGCTGGACACGTGCGTGTCGAGGGAACGGATCTATACTCGCTGCGCGACGAGGAGCGCTCCCGGCTGCGCAACGCGCGCATCGGCCTCGTCCCCCAAGGCAATACAGCCCTGCGCGCCCTGAGTGTCCTCGACAACGTGCTGCTGCCCTCGATCCTCTACAGCGCAGACGAGGCGTCGGCAGGCCGTGCGCGCGAGCTGCTGGACGCCGTGGGACTGACCGACCTTGCCGATGCCAAGCCCACCGAGCTGTCGGGCGGAGAACTACGACGCATGGCGATTGCGCGCGCCCTCCTCATGGAACCGTCCATCGTGTTGGCGGACGAGCCTACAGCAGGCCTCGATAACGCGAACGCGACCGCCGTCCTGACCCTCCTGCGTGACGCCGCCGATCGTGGAACGGCCGTCCTTGTCGTTTCCCACGAGTCCGAGGCGCAGCGTTTCGCCGACCGTTGCTACGCCATGGAAGGCGGACGCCTGCACGACCAGTGACCCACGATCGCGCCCGATGACGCCAAATGTGAGGGGACCGACCTGTCCAACGTGGCTCCCGATGCGGGTAAAAGGGCGCCAACGTGGCAGACTGGCATCATGAAGTCTTTGTACGAGAACCTCAGCGAACCCGCGCCCCTGGAAGAGGGCGCACTGCGAGTGATCCCGCTGGGAGGTCTCGGCGAGGTCGGCCGCAACATGAACGTCCTCGAGTACCGGGGCAAACTCCTGGTCGTGGACTGTGGCGTTCTCTTCCCCGAAGAGACACAGCCCGGCGTCGACCTGATCCTGCCGGATTTCTCGTGGATTGAGGACCGCATGGACGACGTCGTCGGCCTCGTCCTCACCCACGGTCACGAGGACCACATCGGTGCCGTGCCCTACCTGCTCAAGCTGCGAGGCGACATCCCGATCTACGGATCCGACCTCACCCTGGCCTTCGTCGCCCCCAAGCTGCGTGAACACCGCCTGTCCGACCCGGGTCTCAATGTCGTCGCCGAGGGCGATCGCCTCACCGTCGGCCCCTTCGACCTCGAATTCGTGTCTGTCACCCACTCGATCCCCGATGCGCTCGCGGTCTTCGTGCGCACGGATGCAGGCAACGTCCTCATCACGGGTGACTTTAAGATGGATCAGCTGCCGCTGGACCGCCGCCTCACCGACCTGCGTGCGTTCGCCCGCATGGGCGAGGAGGGTGTCGACCTGTTCATGGTGGACTCCACGAACGCGCTGGTGCCCGGATTCATTACGCCCGAGCGCGAGATTGGCCCGGTGCTCGATCAGGTCTTCGGCGAGGCGAGTGGCCAGATCATCGTCGCGTCCTTCGCCTCACACGTGCACCGCGTCCAGCAGGTCATCAACGCGGCCGCCCATCACGGGCGTCGTGTGGCCTTCGTGGGCCGCTCCATGGAGCGCAACATGCGCATCGCGGAGGAGAAGGGCTACCTGTCGATCCCCGAGGGCCTCATCGTGGACCTCAAGGGAATTAGCGAGCTGCCGCCCTCCGAGCGTGTCTACATGGCGACCGGTTCTCAGGGCGAGCCGATGGCGGCCCTGTCGCGCATGTCGGTGGGGTCGCACCGCACCGTGACGATCGAGCCCGGCGACATGGTTGTGCTGGCCTCCTCGCTGATCCCCGGTAACGAGAACTCCGTGTACCGCGTCATCAACGACCTGACCCGCCTGGGTGCGCGCGTCGTGTCGAAGGAGAACGCGAAGGTACACGTGTCCGGCCACGCGAGCGCCGGCGAGCTCATCTACTGCTACAACATCGTTCAGCCCAAGAACGTGATGCCCATTCACGGCGAGGTTCGCCACCTGGTCGGTAACGGCCAGCTGGCCGTCAAGACCGGCATGGATCCGCAGAATGTGGTCCTGGCGGAGGACGGGGTGACGGTCGACCTGAAGGATGGCGTCGCGCGCGTGTCGGGCGTCGTGCCGTGTGAGTACGTGTACGTGGACGGCCGTTCGATCGGAGAGATCTCCGAAGATGAACTGGAGACCCGCCGCACCCTGGGCTCGGAGGGCTTCATCTCGATTTTTGCGGTCGTCGAGCACGACTCGGGCATGGTGCTGGCCGGCCCGGAGATCCGCGCGATCGGCATGGCCGAGGACGACTCGGTCTTCGAGGAGATTCTCCCCGACGTCACCCAGGCGCTCAAGGATGCTGCGGCACCCGGCGGTCAGGACCCCTACATCCTGCAGCAGGCGATGCGTCGCGTGATCGGTCGCTGGGTTGCGCGGCGCCTGCATCGTCGTCCTATGATCGTTCCGGTCGTGACCGAGCAGTAGGCTGACTGTCTTCATCGACGAGGCCGTGGCGTGCTGGGCGGTAGCGCGCGCTTGAAGGAAGGAAAATTCGTGTCGGGTCGTTTCATTTCGACGCATTCTGTCGCTCTTGTATTGCCGATGCACATCGCATACATGCCGGAGCGAGGGGGGTCCGTCCACGCGGATGCAGCCAGCTCGCGTCCGGGCGGCGGGTTTACGACCCTGTGCGCTGCTGCGGCAATGGGAGTGCCGACGGCCGCTGCCTCGCCTCTGGGGACGGGACCGAATTCCTTTGCGGTGCGTCAGCAGCTCGTCGAAGCCGGTGTCGAGGTTCTGACCCCCGAGCTCGTGGGTGACATTGGCGTTGTCATCCAGCTGATTGTCGAAGACGGGTCGATGCGTTCCGTCGTGACGGCGGGCGTCGAGTCAGAACCGTCGCGCGCAGCTTTGACGAGCATCGAATTGCGCGAAGGGGACGTGGTCCACGTGGCCGCCTCCGATATGACGAGCGCGCATGCAGCCTCCGAGCTGAGTGAATGGGCTGCGGGTCTTCCGCCCTTCGTGACTCTCGTCGTGTCCGTCTCGCCCGCAGTTGCGCAGGTTCCGCTCGAGGCATGGGAGACGATTTTCGCGCGCGCGGACGTGGTGACGATGAGCAGCTGGGAGGCTGCGACACTGGCAGAAATCCTGGAGGCGAACCGCCGCGGCTCGACGATTCGTTCCTACATGCGCGCCGACGCGGCGACCGTTCGTCGCGTGGGGGAGCGGGGCTGCGAGCTGCAAAAATTCGCTGATGCGCCCGTTATTTCCATCCCCGCCTTCCAGACGCCCATCGCGGACACCGCGGGCGTGGGGGACACGCACATCGCCGAGATGTGTGCGGGCCTGGTGATGGGCTACGACTTGGAGACCGCATGCCTGATGGCGAACGCGGGCGCAGCGCTGGCAATTTCCCACGAGTCTGCGCTGCCCGTTCCCACGCGCGATCAGGTTGAGAACGTCCTTGAAACCGGGGTCGTGACGAACATCCTGCGCTGATCTTACGCGGCGCGCCTGGCGGAGTCGGGCCGCGGCGGGCGATATGGTGGAATGATCATGGCACAATCGTCTCCACGCTCTTCGTCCGGTAAGGCTCCCGCGCGCCCGCGCGCGAAGGGAGGCTCCTCTCGGTCTGCCCAGACGCCCCAGCCCGAACCAACGCAGCCGGGTTTCCTGGCACGCTTCTTTTCTGCGGTTGGCCGCGCGGGCATCGGTGCCGTGCGCGCGTGGAAGGCTACCGACGCGCAGGTGAAGCGCGACGCCGCTGCCTTCGTCGTGGTCGCGGCAGCGATTGTGATCGCGCTGCGTGAGTGGTTCCAGATTTCCGGCGAGGCCGGGGATGCGATCCACCACGCCTCCGCGGGCCTGTTCGGCATCTTCTCGGTCGTGCTTCCTCTGGTTCTCATCGCACTGGCCGTTGAGTTGGTGACCGCCCGATCCGGACGCTCGGCTCTGCCACACCACGTGGCTGGAGGTATCGGTATCACCGCAGCGCTGACGGGCCTCGTGCATATTTCACGCGGAAACCCCGGTATGGCTGACGACCCGGGCATCGAGGCCGCTGGCGGCCTCATCGGCTGGTTCGTCGCACGCCCTCTCGCGCTTCTCCTGTCCGGCTGGGGTGCTGGCGCCCTCCTGCTTCTGCTCCTCGCGTACTCGATCCTGCTGGCCACCCGCACGGCTGTCGCGGATGTGCCGGCGCGCCTTGGCGACCTCGCTGCACATCTCAGTGGCCAGCGCGCCGAGGGAGAGGCTGAGTCCGCAGAAAAGGACGCGGAGGACCCCGCCAAGAAAGCTCGCCGCAAGTCCCGCAAGGACCTCGCCGCAGGAGACGACGCCTTCCTCGACGAATACGACGGCGACGAGTCCTTCCGCAAGGCCACCGATTCCGACTCGGCCGAAGAAACGCGTCTTCTCGAGTCGGGAGCGATCGCTGCGCAGGCACCCACGCCCACGCCCCGGCCTCGTTCCTCGGCGCCCGACGCGCCCACCGAGATGCTCACGCAGATGCGCCCCGCCGTGGCTCCCGCACCCGTACAGGTTCCTGCCCACGTGCCCGAACCCGAACCGGAACCCGAGGACGAGCCGGCACCCCCGCCGATCACCGACGAGCCCGAGGGCGCTTTCCAGCCCAACCTGGATGACTCGATCACCTACACCCTGCCGTCGGAAGACCTCCTCGTCTCTGGCCCGCCCCATATGACGCGTTCGGCCGTCAACGATCAGGTCGTCGCGGCACTGGGCCAGGTCTTCGCAGACTTCAACGTCGACGCGCGCGTCACGGGATTCTCGCGCGGTCCGACAGTCACCCGCTACGAGGTCGTCCTCGGCGCCGGCGTCAAGGTCGACAAGCTCACGAACCTGTCGAAAAACATCGCCTACGCCGTGGCCTCCGCCGACGTGCGTATCCTCGCGCCGATTCCCGGCAAGAGCGCGATTGGCATCGAGATCCCCAATGCCGACCGCGAAAACGTGGCCCTCGGCGACGTCCTGCGTTCCGCAGCCGCCCGTCGTAACCAGCACCCGCTCGTCGTCGGCGTCGGCAAGGACGTTGAAGGCGGCTACGTCGTCACCAACCTGGCGAAGACCCCGCACATGCTCGTCGCCGGCCAGACCGGCTCCGGTAAGTCCTCCTTCGTCAACTCCATGATCACCTCGATCATGATGCGCGCGACGCCCCAGCAGGTGCGCATGATCCTCGTCGACCCCAAGCGTGTGGAACTCACGATCTACGAGGGCATCCCGCACCTCATCTCGCCCATCATCACCGACGCCAAGAAGGCCGCCGAGGCCCTCGAATGGGTCGTCAAGGAGATGGACGCGCGCTACGACGACCTGTCGGACTACGGCTTCAAGCACATCGACGACTTCAACAAGGCGGTGGCCGCCGGACAGGTACAGGCCAAGCCCGGCCTCAACCGGACCCTGCACCCCTACCCGTACCTGCTCGTGGTCGTCGACGAGCTCGCCGACCTCATGATGGTCGCGCCGCGCGACGTGGAAGCCTCCATCCAGCGCATCACGCAGCTCGCCCGCGCCGCCGGTATCCACCTGGTCCTGGCCACACAGCGTCCCTCGGTCGACGTCGTCACGGGCCTCATCAAGGCCAACATCCCCTCGCGCCTCGCGTTCGCGACATCCTCGCTGACCGACTCGCGCACGATCCTCGACCAGCCCGGCGCCGAAAAGCTCATCGGCCAGGGCGACGCCCTCTACCTGCCCGCTGGCGCCTCCAAGCCCATGCGCGTCCAGGGCGCGTGGGTCTCCGAATCCGAGATCCACCAGGTCGTCGCGCACGTCAAGAGCCAGATGGAGACGCACTACCGTGACGACGTCGTGCCGGACAAGAAGGAAACCAAGGTCGCCGAAGACATCGGAGACGACCTCGAAGACCTGCTGCAGGCCGCCGAGCTCGTCGTCTCCACGCAGCTCGGTTCCACCTCGATGCTCCAGCGCAAGCTGCGCGTCGGTTTCGCCCGAGCCGGGCGCCTCATGGACCTTCTCGAATCACGCGAGATCGTCGGCCCCTCCGAAGGATCCAAGGCTCGCCAGGTGCTCGTCACTCCCGAGCAGCTTCCCGAGGTCCTCGCCATGCTTCGCGGAGAGTCCGCCGGCATCGCCGAGCCCGCCCCTGAGCCCACCCCCGCGCCCGCTCCGGCCGCTCCCGAGGCGGCACCCAGCCCGGCCGTCGGCTCTGCCGCGGGGGGCACGGCAGGTGCCCCGGCCTCGTCCGCTCCCACGCAATCGCCCGCATCCGGTTACGAAATGGGCACGGCTGACGCCAGCGATTCGCGCGGCAGCGGGGTAGACCCGTACTCTGGTCATAACTTTGGTGGTTCATCGCCCGACTGGGTTGACGAGGAGCCCGAGGACAACGAGGATGCTTGGCAGCTCACGGGCCGCTGAGAGGAAAGGAAACGGTCATGAGCGATAACGTGTCGCGCGTGCAGCGAGACAGCAAGGTTCCCGTCGTGAACCTGCCCAACGCGCTGACCGTTTTGCGCCTGATTCTCGTCCCCGTGTTCGTGGTTCTAGGCTTGCAAAGCAAGTCATGGACCGCGCTGTGGGCGGCCTTCGTCGTCTTCGCCGTTGCGGCCATCACGGACCGCTTTGACGGCGAGCTTGCGCGCTCGTGGGGTCAGATCACCGACTTCGGTCGCATCGCGGACCCCATTGCTGACAAGGCCCTGACCCTGTGCGGCTTCGGCCTGCTGTCCTACCAGGGATTCCTGCCCTGGTGGGTGACGATCCTCATCGCCGTGCGCGAGCTGGGCATTACCGCAATGCGTGCCTTCTTCCTGCGCCGCGGCGTCGTCGTCTCCGCGAATCAGGCGGGCAAGCTCAAGACCTTCATGCAGATCGTGGCCCTCGGTGTGCTACTGATCCCGTGGGCGCACTTCACCGCACTGAGTGAGACTAACGAGGGATGGGTCGTCGTGGTCATTCACCTCGGCCAGGCCCTCGCAGGCGTCGCTCTCGCGCTCACGCTCTACTCGGGCTTCATGTACGTCCTCGAGGGTGTGCGCCTCATGCGTGGTTCCGGTGGAAGCGAGGATGAGAGCTCAACCCCGGATGCATCCGTGAACGAGGAAGCGTCGAAGGAGCCGTCAAAGCGGGGTTTCGCGGGGCAGCACGTCCAGAGTTGAGCCTGGGTGACGCAACCCATAGGCTCATTGACTCGTCGGTGGAATAAGCCTGAAACCTCCCGCGTTGCGTAGATATGAATGCAAGCCGAGGAATGAAAAAGCAGCGTCACAGCGTTTCGATGCGCGAACTGACAATGCGCTCCTCAAAACAGAACGGCTACAGTAACACTATGGAAAAGACACTGAGCGAAACCCCGCTGCTGCGCAGCGAACTGGGCGATGTCCTGCGCGGCATTCGCCAGCGCCAGGGTCGTACCCTGCGCGAAGTCTCTTCGGAGGCGCAGGTCTCCCTCGGGTACCTGTCCGAGGTTGAGCGCGGCCAGAAGGAGGCATCCTCCGAACTGCTTGAGGCCATCACGTCGGCCCTGCGTGTCCCGCTGTGGTTTGTCCTGCGCGAGGTCTCCGAGCGCATGGCGATCATCGATGGCGCGGTTGTTCCGGACGCGGTGCCCGATGAGATCGTGCCCGTCACGCTGATTTCCTGACGCGTGAAGCACTCTGAGTTTTACGAGGCGGTCGAGGCGACCTTCGGGTCGGCCCTCGGCCGCTCGTACGTTTCCGACCTGTATCTCGCCTCGCTGGGAGCGACCGCGCATGACGCGCTGGCCGCGGGAGTAAACCCTGACGAGGTCTGGTCGACGCTGTGTGAGGAAACCGGGCGCGAGGATGCGCGCTGGATTCATCGCGTCGATCCGCGCGAGCGAGGACGCTGAACGGGCGACGATGCTCCTGTGAGTGACGCCCGTCTGGCTCGTCTGCGGCGTGTCGATCAACAATCGAACATGTGTTCCATTTAAGCTTGTGGGCGACGACGTTCCGACGTGTGTCATCCACAGGGTGCATGCGCGCGGGACGCAGATGACGATGGCCGGTCGCATACTCGTCATGTCGCCTCGGAGAGGGGTGGCATTCCAGGCCAGGACACCCGCAGGCCGGAGAGGCCGCAGACGAAAGGATCACCATGGCTGCCCGTAAAGCACCCGCCGCAAAGCCCGCGACCAATGATCGCAATAAGGCACTCGAAGTCGCCCTGTCGCAGATCGATAAGCAGTTCGGTAAGGGCTCCGTTATGCGCCTCGGCGACGATAATCGTCCGCCAGTCCAGGTGATCCCCACGGGTTCCCTCGCCCTCGATGTTGCCCTGGGTATCGGCGGCCTGCCGCGCGGTCGTGTCATCGAGGTGTACGGCCCCGAGTCCTCCGGTAAGACCACGGTCGCCCTCCATGCCGTCGCTAACGCCCAGAAGGCTGGCGGTAACGCTGCCTTTATCGACGCGGAGCACGCCCTTGACCCTGTTTATGCGCGTGCCCTGGGTGTCGACACCGACTCCCTCCTGGTCTCCCAGCCTGACACGGGCGAGCAGGCCCTCGAAATCGCGGACATGCTGATCCGTTCGGGCGGCATCGACATCATCGTCATCGACTCCGTCGCGGCGCTCGTGCCCAAGGCTGAAATTGAAGGCGAGATGGGTGACTCCCACGTCGGTTTGCAGGCTCGACTCATGAGCCAGGCCCTGCGTAAGATCACGGGTGCCCTGTCCGCGACCGGCACCACCGCGATCTTCATCAACCAGCTGCGTGAAAAGATCGGCGTCTTCTTTGGTTCCCCGGAGACCACGACGGGCGGTAAGGCGCTGAAGTTCTATGCGTCGGTGCGCATCGACGTGCGCCGCATTGAGACCCTCAAGGAAGCCGGTGCGCCCGTCGGTAACCGCACGCGCGCCAAGGTCGTGAAGAACAAGATGGCTCCGCCCTTCAAGCAGGCCGAGTTCGACATCGTCTACGGCAAGGGCATCTCGCGCGAGGGCTCGATCATCGACATGGGAGTCGAGGCTGGCATCGTGCGTAAGTCCGGCTCCTGGTTCACCTACGGGGATGACCAGCTCGGTCAGGGTAAAGAGAACGTGCGTCAATTCCTCGTGGATAACCCCGAGCTGGCCAACGAGATTGAACAGAAGATCCTCGTCTCGCTGGGTATCGGCGAGGCTCCGGACCCGGATCAGGCCTCCCAGGACGTGCCCGACATCGATCCGGATGAGGACGCGGGCTTCTGAGTCGTGGTCCGCTACCTGGATCCGGAGGATAATCCCGAGCTGGGGGAGGAGCGTCGTCGACGCTCCTCCCCGGGCGAGAGGCTTGCGCGCGCCCGCGAACGCAATGCGGCCCTGACGGGCACGGCGGCGGTGGAAGCCGCACGCGAAGTTGCGCTGCGCAAGCTCGATGCGCGCGCGTGCTCGCGCATCGAGCTGACCAGCGCGATCGAAGGACGCGGTTTTAGCGCCGAGCTCGCCGCCGAGGTCGTTGACCGCCTTGAGGCTGTCGGTCTCGTCGACGACCAGGCCTACGCCGATGCGCTCGTCCGATCTCGTTTTTCGGGCACGGGTGCCTCCGGCCGCGCGCTACGCGAGATCCTCGTGCGCAAAGGATTGGACTCGGCGACCATCGAGCGCGCCCTGTCCCAGATTGACCGCGTGGACGAGGCTGAGCGCGCGGCCCAGCTGGTGGCCCGCAAAAGGCGCTCGCTCGCGGGCGTCCCACGTCAGACGGCCTACCGTAGACTGAGTTCGATGCTCGCGCGCAAAGGCTATTCGCCGTCCGTGGCATCCGCAGCCGTGCGCGAGGCGCTCGACGCGTGGGGTGACGACGACGATAACGCAGAGGAGAGCTGGCAATGGGGACTGTGAGCATCATGGGCGACGAGCAGGTTGCGCAGCTGATCGCTGATCTCACAGGGCGCGGGTTGACGATTGCGACGGCGGAGTCACTGACGGGTGGTGGCCTCGTCGCGCGTCTCGTTGACGTGCCCGGCGCATCCCGTGTCGTTCGTGGGGGAGCCTGCACGTACGCGGTGGATACGAAGGCTTCAGTGCTGGGGGTCTCGGAAAGCCGGCTGGCGCTGACGGGCCCTGTCGACGAGGAGGTTGCGCGCCAGATGGCTCGGGGCGCACGTTCCCTGTTCGGCGCGGACATCGGCGTCTCGACGACCGGAGTCGCCGGTCCCGGCCCGGCCGACGGCTGTGAAGCGGGAACCGTGCATATCGCGTGCACGTACCCGACAGGGGAGGAGCACCTGCTCCTGCACCTTCAGGGTGATCGCGCGGCTGTGCGTGCGGGTGCCATTGACGCCGCGCTCCTGCTCGTGCGTGACGTGCTCGACTTCGCCGGCGCGCAGGTCGGCGACTAGACTTCACTGCGATGAATACGATGATGCAGGATGGTGCCGCGACGCCCCGCACCTACGCGGTGCGCACGCTCGGGTGCCAAATGAACGAACACGACTCCGAACGCATGGCGGGTCTGCTGGAGCAGGCCGGCCTCGTCCCCGTTGAGCAGGTCCCTGAGGCTGCCGCCCGCGCGACCGATGCGGGCGACATGGGCGCCGATGTCATTGTGATCAACACCTGCTCCGTCCGCGAAAACGCTGCGACCCGTCTCTTCGGTAACCTCGGGCAGCTCGCGGCCGTCAAGCGCAAGCGTCCCGGTATGCAGATCGCGGTCGGTGGATGCCTCGCCCAGCAGATGCGAGACGGCATCGTTGAGAAGGCCCCGTGGGTGGACGCCGTCTTTGGGACGCACAACATCGACGTGTTGCCTGCTCTGCTGCGTCGCGCCGAGCACAACCGTGAGGCGGCCGTTGAGATCGAGGAATCCCTGAAGGTCTTTCCCTCGACGCTGCCCACGCACCGTGAGAGTGCCTACGCCGCCTGGGTGTCGATTTCGGTGGGTTGCAACAATACCTGCACGTTCTGTATCGTCCCGCATCTGCGGGGTAAGGAACGAGACCGCCGTCCCGGCGATATCCTCGCCGAGGTTGAGGCCGTCGCCTCGCAGGGAGCCATTGAGGTGACCCTGCTCGGTCAGAACGTGAACTCCTACGGCGTGGGCTTCGGTGAGCGTGGCGCTTTCGCCGACCTGCTGCGCGCCGTTGGCCGCGTGGAGGGGATCGAGCGCGTGCGCTTCACCTCGCCGCATCCGGCTGCTTTCACCGATGACGTGATCGCTGCGATGGCGGAGACGCCCACGGTCATGCCGAGCCTGCACATGCCCCTGCAGTCCGGGTCCGATGCGGTCCTGCGTCAGATGCGCCGCTCCTACCGCCGTGATCGTTTCATGGGCATTCTGGAGCGTGTGCGTGCCGCTATCCCGCACGCGGCGATCACGACGGACATCATCGTTGGCTTCCCGGGGGAGACCGAAGAGGACTTCCAGGCAACCCTTGATGTCGTCGAGCAGGCTCGCTTCTCCTCGGCTTTCACGTTCCTGTACTCCCCGCGGCCGGGCACGCCCGCTGCGGATCGCGAGGATCAGGTTCCCGACGACGTGGCGCTCGAGCGCTACCAGCGCCTCATTAAGCTTCAGGAGCGTATCTGCGCGGAGGACAACGCCGCGTTGGCCGGGACGGAGGTTGAGGTTCTCGTTTCCGAGGGTGATGGCCGTAAGGATGGAGCCACGCACCGTATCTCGGGCCGCGCGCGCGATAATCGCCTCGTGCACGTCGCTCTGCCGCAGGGACTGTCCGAGGCCGATCGCCCGCGCCCGGGTGACATGATCCGCGCGACCGTCACATACGGGGCGCCTCACCACCTGATCGCCGACTCGGGCACGCAGGGTGGTCTGTTCGAGGTGCGTCGTACGCGCGCTGGGGACGCGTGGGAGGCTCGTCAGGCTAAGGATGAGCCGGACACCACGGTGTCCCTGGGCATTCCCACGCTGCGCGTGGGTGCCCCGCGCTGACGCTGAGTTGCACTGATGTGGGCCTGCGTGGACATCTTGTCTGCACAGGCCCACATGTCACGGGGGACCGTGTACGGACCGCACTGCACATTTGATCGGTCGTACAAGTGAAAAGTGGGAAAATGTCGCCGCCAAACGAGCGTGTGACGTGCTACTCCTGAGTTACTTTTGTTTCGTGGCGATCGTCACGATGGTGAGGCGATCGGCATGCGGGAGCACTCTCGGTAGTGCGGGTCGATTCGAGCCCCCCTATGCGACCCGTGGCTTTTCCCGCGCACGCGGTACGTGCCGCGCCTTCGCATGTAGTCGGCGCACACTCCACCGAGAGTGCCCCGCTCCTCCAGCGATGAACTGCCTCCCGTTTCTTGGACATCGAAATTGAAGTCCAGGGAATGGGAGGCTTTTCGTGTCTGTGAATCTGGG
>NZ_JASONN010000177.1:0-309 GCF_030217285.1 Pauljensenia sp. UMB3104
GACTGGGGCTTGCACTGCTGGCCGGAGTTCGCGATCGTGGCGAACACGGACGCCATGTGCAGCGGGGAACTCGACACGGAGCCGAGGATGTTGGCGGGGAAGGGGGCCGGGACCTCGCCGTCCTCCGTGATGCCCATGTCGTAGGCGGTCTCGAAGATCGAGCAGAAGTCCACGCGCGACGCCATGTTCACGAACGCCTGGTTGACCGACTGGCCGGTGGCGCGCACGACGTTCATCGTGCCGGTCTTACCCGCGAGGTCGTTGACCTGGTAGCCCTCGGTGGTGATGGAGCGGCCATCGCACTTGAAG
>NZ_JASONN010000178.1:0-309 GCF_030217285.1 Pauljensenia sp. UMB3104
GGGATCTCGCCGTCATCTCCAGGCTCGGGCAAAGGCATGTCTATGCTGCCTGCTGGGTTACCGTCGAAATCCGGGTCGGCGAAGAGTCGGGTCGATCCACGGAAGTCCATGATCGTGAAGAACTCTTTGCCATGCTCAGGATCGAGCCGGGTGCCGCGTCCGACGATCTGTTTGAACTCCGTCATCGACCCAATGTTGGACTCCAAGACGATGAGCTTGATCGTTTTGACGTTGACGCCTGTGGTGAGCAGTTTCGATGTGGTCACCAGTGTCGGGTACTGCTCGTTGACGTCAGCGAAGTTATCGAGC
>NZ_JASONN010000179.1:0-308 GCF_030217285.1 Pauljensenia sp. UMB3104
CTACCATTGGCGGAGGTACCTAACACTATGGCCGCTGCTGCAGAAGGAGAAGCAAAAGCAATATCCCGGGTAACCACGCCCCGCTTATTTTCTAGACGGATTGAACCGTCACTAACTAGCTTTTGGTGACGACTAGCTATAGTCGCATACGAGTTAACCGTTGCCTGACTTCTGGCTTTACTGGTTTCCCAATTCGCAACCACTATTAATCCCTTGAGGAGGAAAAACTCGCCATCAATCAGCTGCATCGAGGCGTCTATCTGATCTTTTTGTCTGCGCAGATGGAAAACAGGCGAAGAAACTATCTG
>NZ_JASONN010000180.1:0-308 GCF_030217285.1 Pauljensenia sp. UMB3104
GGATCTTGTCAAACATGCGCGCTCCTTCAAGAAGTGCGGACGCTGAAAGCGTCCTTCGGTCGTCCGGCGGATGCCGGGAAATTCTGGGGGGTGGTGAACGAAGCGTATTCGTCGCTCATACCCATGGGGGCGGGTCGCACGATGTCGGTTGCGTTACCGGCCCAATCTTCTGGTGGTACCCATGGCTCTGGTTTCCAGCGTCCAACTTCGGGGACGTAGTCGACTCCGCCGTGGCTCCAAGGGTTGCATCGAAGGAGTCGCCAGGTGCCAAGGATGATGCCTTTGACAACTCCGTGGATTTCGATGGC
>NZ_JASONN010000181.1:0-307 GCF_030217285.1 Pauljensenia sp. UMB3104
TATTCGGCTCGCTGGAAATTGTGGAGTTGGCTTGTGGATAGGAAACGTTGTTCTGGATAGGAACTAGTTATCTGGATAGGTTATTAAGCTATCCAGAACGCAATAACCTATCCAGATTTCCGTTTCCTATCCAGATGGTGCGTGAGGCTCCTCCTCGTTGTTCTCTATGGGGCGTTCCTCACTCCAACAGCGTGCAATCAGATATCTGCTCCCTCACACACCCCATCGCTAACAGCTCTCCGCGCGCGTCCGCCCTCATCCTGACAGGCAACTCCCGACACCTCACTCCTCGCCGTTATGCACAGGG
>NZ_JASONN010000182.1:0-306 GCF_030217285.1 Pauljensenia sp. UMB3104
TATCTAAGGATTGCTCAATCACCTGGGTGCCAATAATGATCTTCTTGACGGGTCGGTCTGCCCCCTTACCAATTTCTTTGAGGAGCTGGCGCTCTTTTTGTTTGCGCTCGGTCGCAATGAAAGAAGCGTGTAAGACATCGACTAGGTCATCCCCGTAGCGTGCTGTACACTTATGAGCTAAGTCTTGGGCCTTTTTCACCGTATTGACTACAATACCCACCACACCTTCGCCGCTCAGCCAGTCATCCAATTGATCAAACAATTGCTCTTCTTCAAGTGGCTGAATTTCAACGGGATGATTTTCTT
>NZ_JASONN010000183.1:0-306 GCF_030217285.1 Pauljensenia sp. UMB3104
GTACCTGCGCGATGAAGTCTTTCGACATGGTGTCGTTGGACTTGGAGAAGATATTGACGTCAATTTGCGTTTGAGCAGTGAAATCTTTCGCGAGTTCTTTCAGCGGCCCGGTTCGGGTGTCATCTGCCCAGATAGTGAGGGATCCAACGGTTGCAGCACCGTCCGAAGCAGACTGTCCGATGGCGGACTGTTCCGCGTCAACACCGTCTGAGGACTGGCCGGACGGCGAATTTCCGCCGCATGCTGTCAGTGTGGCAACGATGGCGAGGGCACCAAGTACAGTTATGCGTCTGCGCATTCAAACTC
>NZ_JASONN010000184.1:0-305 GCF_030217285.1 Pauljensenia sp. UMB3104
TTGGCGCACTCTGGCGTCGGGCTCGCGAACCTCAAGCCTCTGAAGGCTTCGGATATATTGATCCATTGACCACTTATATCGAAGAACATGGTGGCGAAATTATGACCGACACCAAGGCTGACCGTTTCATCGTAGAAGACGGTAAGATCGTTGGGATTCAAGCGACAGGCCGCTATGACCAAAAAGTTACGATCCATGTGAATAAGGGGGTTGTCATTGCTACAGGTGGCTTCGGTGCCAATATCGAAATGATTAAGAAGTATGATAACTACTGGGGCAACCTACCAGAAAGCATCCCAACCACC
>NZ_JASONN010000185.1:0-305 GCF_030217285.1 Pauljensenia sp. UMB3104
TCGTCTTCACTGACGTTAGCCACATAGAGGACCGGTTTCATGGTTAAGAGGAATAATTGCTTAGCTACCGCTTCTTCTTCTTCGTTAAAATCAACGGTCCGGGCTGGTTTACCCGCTTCTAAGGCTTCCTTTAATTTCTTCAGGGTGTTGGCCTCGGTCACGGCATCGTGGTCTTTAGACTTAGCCATTTTTACCGCTTTTTCATAGCGCTTATTGACACTTTCCAAGTCAGCCAGAACTAATTCCAAGTTAATGGTCTCGATGTCATCTTGGGGGTTGATACCGCCAGACACGTGGGTAATGTT
>NZ_JASONN010000186.1:0-305 GCF_030217285.1 Pauljensenia sp. UMB3104
CGCCCGTGAACCCCGAGTTCACCGCCCCCGAGGGCGAGCTGCCCCCGCTCATCGTCAACGTGCACGGCGGACCGACTGACGCAGCGCGCCCCGGCCTGCAGGTTCCCTTCCAGTACTGGACCAGCCGCGGCTTTGCGGTTCTGGACGTGAACTTCCGTGGGTCGACGTCCTTCGGCCGTCCCTACCGTGAGCGTATCAACGGCAACTGGGGCGTCATGGACGTTCAGGACTGCGTCGACGGCGCTCAGTACCTCATCGATCTGGGCCGCGTCGATCCGAAGCGAATCGCGATCCGTGGTCGTTCT
>NZ_JASONN010000018.1:0-41334 GCF_030217285.1 Pauljensenia sp. UMB3104
TCCTCGTAGCCCATTTCCGGGATGGTGCCTCCTGGCAGCCGACGCCGGATCGCCAATTCTGGCTGACCGGTGTCGCCGAGGTCCCCGACACGACGATCACCATGCTGGTCGACGACAGCATCGGCGAATCTTCGTTGCTGCCCGGCATCCACCCCCTCCTGTACACGTACGTACCTGAGGATTGCTCTTTCACAACCGTTGACCCAGCCGTTGCAAATAAGGTCCTCGACACCGATCCAGGAGCCATCTATTCAGAATGGGGATCGTTCGAGATCCGCGAGTTCGCGTTCTCCGCTGACTGTAACCTCATCATCGTCACCGGCGATGGCCTCAACGCCTAGTACGTTAACGTTAAAGACACGTATTCAACCCATGAGGGAGGATTCAACCTGATCGGGAAGATTCAACCCGATCAGAAGGGGTTGAATCTTCCCGATCGGGTGTAACACCTCATCGGCAACAAGTCTCATCGTGGGGCTGACAGCGGCCGCACCTAACCGGCCAGCACCAGGCGCGGCGCCCGGAGGCAATGCACTAGTGACGACAGCAATGCACTAGTTACGAGGGCATTGCACCACCTACTATCTAGTGCAATGCTGCCCTAAGTAGTGCAATGCCACTAAGCAACAAGCTCACACGCAGCTAGGTCCGACCCAATACCTTTTCAGCAAGGCACCCGTTCCCCGCATCACCGTCAAAGCCCACTAAACGGACGGCCGGTCGACGAGGAACGAGGCCGGGGCGACCTCTTGCGCACACAAAACCATCGCAAAACCGAAAAACGAAAACTCACCCTGAGCTAAGTCGCGTCTCGAAGGCCCTAAAACGCCCGATAAGACGCTGTTTTTCACTGATCATTGTGGGCGATTTTTCCGCGATAAATGGCGGGTAAAACAACCTTGCGCACACTGTCTGAACAAAAACGCATGCTGGGACCTCAGACCTAGCCATAACCTGGGTGGGACAGCACCCACGAGGAAGGATCCCCCAGTGCGCATCGCTCTCTTTTCCACCTGCCTGGCAGACGTTATGTTCCCCCAGGCTGCCCAGGCCACAGTGACCCTGCTGGAACGCCTCGGCCACGAGGTCGTCTTCCCTGAAGACCAGGTCTGCTGCGGCCAGATGCACGCCAACACCGGCTACTTCGAAGACGCCGCGAAGATCACCCGCAACCACGTCAAGACCTTCGAGCCCGTGCTCGACGGCCAGTGGGACGCCATCGTCGTCCCCTCCGGCTCCTGCACCGGTGCAGCGCGCCACGAGCAGAAGGTCGTCGCCGAGCACGTGGGTGACAAGGAACTCGCGAAGCAGTCCCAGCGCATCGCCGAACACACCTACGATCTCACCGAGCTCATCACCGACGTGCTGGGCCTGGAGGACGTGGGCGCGTACTTCCCTCACACGGTCACTTACCACCCGACCTGCCACTCGCTGCGCGTCGCCAAGGTCGGCGACCGCCCCTACCGCCTCCTGCGCGCCGTTGAGGGCCTGACCCTCGTTGATCTGCCCGACGCCGAGGTCTGCTGCGGTTTCGGCGGCACCTTCGCCATGAAGAACTCCGAGACCTCCACGTCGATGCTCGCAGACAAGGTCACCAACGTCATGTCGACGCGCGCCGAGGTCCTCGTCATGGGCGACTACTCCTGCCTCATGCACGTCGGCGGCGGCCTCTCGCGTCTCAACTCGGGCATCCGCCCCATGCACATCGCCGAGATCCTGGCATCCACCAAGGACCAGCCCTTCGAGGGCAACATCTCCTTCGCACCCGAAAGCGCACAGGTGATCTGACATGTCTGAAACATTCATCGGTATGCCCGGCGTGGTCTCTGACGACGCGAATGCTGCGGCCCACACCGGCGGCTGGCGCACCACCGTCTCCATCCCCGAGGACACCCTCCGTTGGGGCCCCACGTTCCCGCAGGGCGCTCGCAAGACCCTGGCGAACACCCAGATGCGCCGCAACCTGGGCCACGCCACCCGCACGATCCGCACCAAGCGCGGGCAGCGCGTCGCGGAAATGCCCGACTGGGAGGACCTGCGTAGCGCAGCCGAGGCCGTCAAGTTCGAAGTCGAGTCCCGCATGCCCGAGCTCCTCGAAGAGTTCGAACGCAACGTGACCGCTCGCGGTGGCATCGTCCACTGGGCGCGCGATAAGCACGAGGCCAACCGCATCATCGCGGACATCATCAAGTCCAAGGGTGTCGACGAGATCGTCAAGGTCAAGTCCATGGCCACCCAGGAGACGAACCTCAACGAGTACCTGAAGGAACAGGGTATTCACGCTCGCGAGACCGACCTCGCCGAGATGATCGTCCAGCTGGCCGACGACATGCCCAGCCACATCGTGGTCCCCGCGATCCACCGCAACCGTTCCGAGGTTCGCGGCATCTTCCTGGATCGCATGGAGGACGCTCCTCGCGACCTCTCCGACGACCCGACCGAGCTGACCGCCGCGGCACGCTCCCACCTGCGTAAGAAGTTCCTGCACGCCAAGGTTGCTGTCTCCGGCACCAACATGGGCGTCGCGGAAACCGGCACCGTCTCGATCTTCGAGTCCGAGGGCAATGGCCGCATGTGCCTGACCCTGCCCGATACGCTCATCACCCTGATGGGCATCGAGAAGCTGGTCCCCCGCTTCCAGGACATCGAGATCTTCTCTCAGCTCCTGCCTCGTTCCGCCACCGGCGAGCGCATGAACCCCTACACCTCCATGTGGACGGGCGTCACCCCCGGCGACGGCCCCCAGGAATTCCACCTGATCCTCATGGACAACGGCCGCACCAAGGTCCTCGCCGACCCGATCGGCCGCCAGGCCCTCGCCTGCATCCGCTGTGGCTCGTGCATGAACATCTGCCCGGTGTACCAGCACACTTCCGGCCACGCCTACGGCTCCGTCTACCCGGGCCCCATCGGCGCGATCCTGACCCCGCAGCTCACCCAGGGCCTCGACGAGCACGATCCGGTGCACACCCTGCCCTTCGCGTCCTCCTTGTGTGGTGCGTGTGGCGAGGTCTGCCCCGTCAAGATCGATATCCCGACGATCCTCATTCACATGCGTGCACGCACGGTCGACGTCAAGCGCAACCTTGTGCCCGACGTGTGGGACCTCGCGATGGGCGTGACCACCCCGGTCATGTCGAACGCAAAGCTGTGGAAGGTCGCGAACATGCCGACCAAGGCGACGCGCCTCTTCGCGAAGAAGGGTGCGATTGGCGCACTGCCCTTCCCGGCCTCGCTGTGGACCCGCGCGCGCGACCTGCCGGTCGCTCCCAAGGAGACCTTCCGTCAGTGGTGGAAGCGCACTCACAAGGATTCCGACGCCAACGCGCCTCGCACGGACGCCCCCGCGACGGGCATCCCGCTCGCGTCCGAGCACGGCATGACCACCAACACGACCCCGAAGGAGGCGTGACATGAGCACCACCACCATGGACGCAAAGACCGCGATCCTGGCTCGCGCGCGCGACGCCATCTCTCGTTCCCAGCAGGACCGTCCGGTGCGTCCGATCCCCCGCGACTACATCCGCTCCACCGAGCACGCGCCCGGTTCTGATGCGGTCGTCGAGGAAATGATTGAGACGCTCGAGGACTACTCCGCGCAGGTCGTCGTGGTCTCCAGCGACGACGAGGCCGCCGACGCGGTCTCGAAGTTCCTGGCGGACAAGGAGGCCACCTCCGTCGTGGTTCCCTCGGGCCTGGATGACGTCTTCAAGAAGGCCGCAGCCCGCGACGGCCGCACGGTGCGCGAGGATAGCCGCGAGCAGGCAATCCCGACGCTGGAGCTCGACAAGATCGACGCCGTCGTCACGCGTTGCCGCGTCGCTATCTCCCTGTCCGGCACCATCGTCCTCGATGGCGAGCCCGACCAGGGGCGCCGCGCGATCACGCTCGTGCCCGACACGCACGTTGTCGTTCTGCGTGCCTCCGACATCGTCCCCACGGTGCCCCAGGCGGTCGATATTCTCGGCAAGAACCCGACCCGTCCGATGACCTGGCTCGCCGGCGGTTCGGCGACCTCCGACATCGAGCTGGTCCGCGTCAACGGCGTGCACGGCCCCCGCTTCCTGCGAGTCGTCATCGTCAAGTGATCTGATCACGACGCAGGAGTGCCCGGCTGCCACGCGGCAGCCGGGCACTGCGTTATGCCTTCTTCATGAGCGGTTCTGTCTCGGGGCATAGCAGCTGGGTCCTACGGGTAGCACCGCAAACCGCGGCAACGCAGCTGAGCCGGACAGGTCGAAGCGACCCGGGGATCGTGGACAGTGCCGTGGGCCGACGTCCGCACACAGGAGTTCGCCTGTCGCGCTTCATCAACCATAAGTCGCATGCAATTCGGATATCCGAACTTTCTACAGCGCCCCAAAATGTTGCAATTCCAACGATATGATTTCAATATTTGAAGTGTTTGCACGGGAATTGCATGCGATATTTCTGAGGAACCACCACACGCGGCCACACAGAACCCCAAGCAGTAGGCAACTCTCAGAAGGCGCCCACATCCCCGGCACCACCACAACTGCCAGAAGCGCGGGGCACTGCACCCGATCTGGGGCACTGCACCCGATCTGGGGCACTACACCCGAACAGAAGAGGTGCATTGCCTACGGATCGGGTGCAGCGCCCCAACACACAAGAACAAACGCGGCACAGGCAAACCGAGTGACTTCCCGCCCACAAGCAACCCGAGCACAGGACACCGAGCCCGTAATGATAACCCCGTCAGCGCAGGTAGCGGCCCGTCACCGAAGCCTCGTTGGCTGCAATATCGGTCGGCGTTCCCTGTGCGACGATACGGCCACCCTCGATGCCGCCTCCCGGACCCATGTCGATGATCCAGTCGGCGCAACGAATCAAATCCAGGTCATGCTCGATGACGAGCACCGTCGCTCCCCGCTCGATGAGGTGCTGCAACACGTCGAGGAGGACCTGCACGTCGTCGGGGTGCAGGCCGATGGTCGGCTCGTCGAAGACGAACAGCGTCCCATCTTGGCGCCGTCCCATCTCCGAGGCCAACTTGAGTCTCTGCGCCTCGCCGCCGGACAGGGCGGGTGTGGCCTCCCCCAGCGTCAGGTAGCCCAAACCTAGGCCTGACAGCGTTTCTAGGAGCGCACCCGCTTTCTTCAGACCGCGCACGGCAACCCGGGCCTCGTCGACGCTCATCGCCATGATGTCGGGCAGGCTCAACCCATCACGGCGAATCGATGCCGCCTGCGCGCCGTAACGGCTCCCCCGGCACTCGGTGCACTCGATGTCAACGTCGGGCAGAAACTGAACGTCCAGGGTGATCTGCCCGGTCCCATCGCAGGTCGGACAACGCAGCGAGCCCGTGTTGTAAGAGAACGCACCGGGTTTCAGCCCGGCCACCTGCGCTTGCTCCGTGCGTGCAAAGGCCCGGCGCAGCTCGTCCAGCACGCCAGAGTATGTCGCCACAGTCGAGCGCACATTCACACCGATCGGCGTCGCATCAATGAGGTTGACCCGCGACAGAGCGCCAGCATCCACGTCGCGCACGTGCGCAGGCAGGGAGTCGCCCGCCAGGCGCGCACGCAGTGCGGGAACCAGCGACTCAAGCACGAGCGTCGTCTTGCCCGACCCGCTCACGCCCGTAACGGCCGTCAGCGAGCCGATGGGAATGTCCACACTCAGGGGCCGCACCGTGTGTATCTGCGAGGTCTCCAGGTGAATCGCGCCGCGCCCATCGACGTCCGCGCCCCGATCTGACTCCCCGGCCGCACGCTTAACCCGACGCACCCCAGCCATGTACGGGCCGATGCGGGAGGCTGGGGCGTGGGAGGCCTCGTCGATGGCGCCCTGGAAGATGACGCGACCGCCGTCCGCGCCAGCTCCCGGGCCGATCTCGATGAGGTGGTCGGCGGCCCCCAGGACCCGCGTGTCGTGGTCGACGACGACAACGGAGTTTCCGTCGGCGATAAGCTCACGGATGATCGATAGGACACCGTCGACGTTGGAGGGGTGCAGGCCGATTGTCGGCTCGTCGAGGACGTAGAGGACACCGGTCGTCCGGTTGCGCACAGCTCGGGCGAGCTGCACGCGCTGGCGCTCGCCATTGGACAGCGTCGAGGACGCGCGGTCAAGGGACAGGTAGGACAGGCCAAGCTCCACGAGGCGATCCATCGGCTCGGTCATCTCGTCGACGATGACGCGGGCCATGGGCGCCACTTCCTCCGGGACGAGGCCGGGGACACGCTGGACCCAGTCGCGCAGTTCCGTGAGACTCAGGCGAGAGGCCTCGCCAAGGTCGATGCCGTCGATGAGCGTCGAGCGCACCCGCTCCCCCAGGCGTGTGCCGTCGCATGCCGGGCACGTGCGGGTGATGAGGTATTTGTCGACGCGGGCGAGCGCTTTCTCATCTTTCGCTTTCGACAGGGCATTCTCGACGGTGGCGACCGCGTTGAAGTAGGTGAAGTCCAGCTCCGCGCCACCGGTCTTGGTGGCGACGACGATGTGGCGTTTTTCGGCGGGCCCCTCGTAGACGATTGTCTTTTCGGCATCGCTCAGATCCCGGAAGGGCACGTTCGTGCGCACGCCCATCTCGCGGGCGACGTCTTTCATGAGCTTCCACATGAGAGACCCCCACGGGGAAACCGCACCCTCGTCGATGGTGAGGGACTGGTCGGGCACGAGGGACGCGCGGTTGACGACGCGCTGGACGCCCGTCCCTTCGCACACCGGGCACGCGCCTCCCGAGTTGAAGGCCATCTGCTCCGCGCCGAGGCCGTCAAAGGACTCCCCGCATTGCGGGCACGTCAGGGGCACTTCCAGGGCAACGCCCAGCGAGGGCGGGACGCGGTGCCCGTTCGGGCACAGGTAGGAACCCGCACGCGAGAACAGGAGGCGCAGGTGGTTGAGAAGCTCCGTCGCCGTGCCGAAGGTGGAGCGCACGTCGGGCACGCCCGGGCGTTGGCGCAGCGCGAGCGCGGCGGGCACGTGCGCCACCTCGTCGACCGAGGCCTTGGCCGCCTGGGAGATGCGCCTGCGCGTGTATGTCGCCAGGGACTCCAGGTAGCGCCTCGACCCCTCGGCGTAGAGCGTGCCCAAGGCCAGGGAGGACTTGCCCGACCCGGACACACCCGAGACCGCGACGAACGCGTTCAGGGGAACGTCGACGTCCACGTTCTTCAGGTTGTGGACGCGGGCGCCGCGCACGCGGATGACGCTCGGCACGTCAGAACCCGAGGCGTCCCAGCATCTTGGGGTCGGACTGCCAGTCCTTGGCGGTGCGCACGTGTAGGTCGAGGTAGACGCGCCTGCCCAGCAGCTCCTCAATGTGAGCGCGGGCCTGCGTGCCGATCTGCTTGAGACGGCTTCCCTTGCGGCCGATGATGATGGCCTTCTGGGAGTCGCGCTCGACATAGACGTTCACGTGAATGTCAAGCATCGGCGGGCGGTCGTCGCCCTCGCGGCGCGGCCGTTCGATGATCTCCTCGACCTGGACGGCCAGGGAGTGCGGCAGCTCGTCACGCACGCCCTCCAGGGCGGCCTCGCGGATGAATTCGGCGATGAGGGTGTCGCGCGACTCGTCGGTGACGTCGCCGTCGGGATAGAGCGGGGGCGAGAGCGGCACAGTCTCGGCGAGCACCTCACGCAGGTGGTCGATGCCCTTGCCTTCCACGGAGGAGACGGGGACGATGGCCGCCCACTCCCCCAGCTTCTCGATGGACAGCAGGTGCTTCATGACGCGCTCGCGCGGCACGGCGTCGCACTTGGTCGCCACCGCGATGATCGGGCGCTTGATGCCGCGCAGCTCGCGGGCGATGAACTGGTCGCCGGGGCCGATGCGCTGGTCGGCAGGCAGGCAGAAGAGCACGACGTCGACCTCGGAGAGGGCTTCGCGCACCATGTCGTTGAGGCGCTTGCCCAGCAGCGTGCGCGGGCGGTGGTATCCGGGTGTGTCCACGAGCACCAGCTGGTAGTTATCCCCGTGTACGATGCCGCGGATGTTGTGACGCGTGGTCTCGGGACGGCCCGAGGTGATCGCGATCTTGCGTCCGACCAGCGCGTTCGTCAGGGTCGATTTGCCGACGTTGGGTCGCCCGACGATCGACACGAAGCCGGCACGGAAGTCCTCGGGGAAGTCCGGGATCTCGATGGTCGCGGCCGCGTCCTCGCGCAGGGATGCGAGCGAGGTCAGCGCCTCGAAGGCGTCGAGGTCGGCGTCCTCCTCGTCCTCCAGGCCCTCAAGCTCATCGTACTCTTCGTCGACCTCGTCCTCGGAATCCTCGTCGTCGCCGGGCTCTTCCCCGGCCTCGTCCTCGATGTCTTCGCCGAGGCCGGCGTCGATCTGCGCGCGAGCGTCGGCTTCCGGGTCGGCCGCGTCGGGTTCGACCTCAATGCGCGCGTCCCCGAAGGCGTTGGGGCCGGCCATGAGTTCGTCGTCGGAGGGGAATCGCATGTCAGTTGTCCTTGTCTTCGGCGGGGTTGTGGTCGGGGGTCAGGGGCTGCGCGTCGGGGTCGAGGCGGCACAGGATCGTGGAAACCTGGCGGCGGCGTCCGCGCGCCCCTTCGGCGGTCATCATGACGCCAGCGAGGGTACCGGTCGCGCCGGGCAGGGGGACCTTACCGATCGCCTTGGCGAGCAGACCACCGACGGAGTCGACGTCCTCGTCCTCAATCTCGCGGTCGAGGAGCTCGCCCAGTTCGGAGATCGGGTAACGTGCGGGCACGCGCCACACGCCCGGCTCGACTTCTTCGGGCTCGATGGCGTGGCGGTCGTGCTCGTCGGTCAGCTCGCCGACGACCTCCTCGAGGATGTCCTCGAGCGTGACCAGGCCAGCGACACCGCCGTACTCGTCGATGACGATCGCCATGTGGAAGCGCTCGGCCTGCATCTGGCGCAGCATGTCGTCCGCAGGCTTCATTTCGACGGCGTATTCGGCGGGGCGCATCATCTGCTCGGCGCGCATGTCGAGCTGGCCGCCCGTGGCCTCCCAGCGGGAGACGAGGTCCTTGAAGAACAGGATGCCGCGGATATCGTCCACGTCGTCGCCGACGACGGGCACGCGCGAGAATCCGGAGCGCACGAAGAGGCGCAGCGCGGAGGGGGCGGGCGTGTCGGCGTCGATGGTCACCATGTCGGTGCGCGGCACCATGACCTCGCGCACGAGGGTGTGCCCCAGGTCGAGGACGGAGCGGACCATGTCGCGGTCCTCTTCCTCGAAGCTCTCGGGTTCGCCGACCTCATCGACGATTTCACGCAGGTCGGAGATGAACTCGGCGCGCGCCTGTGCCTCGGTGGGTTCTGGCGCGGGACGAGAGGAGCGCACGCGGGTCAGCAGCGGGTCCGCGAGGTGACTCAGGCGCGCGAGACGGTCAGCCAGCCTGGTACCAACGAGGGCGATGCCTTCGGGGTTGCGCGCGCCCCACTGGGCGGGCAGGAAGGAGACAAAGACCAGCTGGATGGCTGCGATCACGCTGACGGCGATGAGGGCGACGGCCCACCACGGCAGGTTCGTGCCGACCAGGACGATCGTGCCCATGACAGCGTAGACGACCTGCCAGAACGTACGGAAAGCACGCAGCGACAGCAGGGTGCGCCGACGGCGATCCACGAGCCCGTAGAGGACGCGCGCGTGCCTGCGTTCTTCCTCGATGAGGTCCTCGACGCCGGCCAGGGTCAGGCGTTGAATGGCCTGCTCGACGCTCTGCGCGAAGGACGCCGAGGCCAGGGCGATGACGGCGAGGATCAGAAGCGCGACGGAGGGCACGTCCAGCGGTGACGAGGCCGGGGACGCTTCAAGGGGAAGGATCATCGGGTGGCCAGGAAGGTCAGCAGGAGCTTGCGCTGGAGCGCGAACATTACCTCGCGCTCCGCGTCGGTCGCGTGATCGTATCCCAGGAGGTGCAGCATGCCGTGCGTGGCCAGGAGCAGCATCTCCTCGGCGGCGCTGTGGCCGGACTCTGCGGCCTGGCGCGCGGCGACCTTGGGGCAGATGCAGATGTCGCCGAGCATGCCGGGAGGCGTGGGGTGATCCGCCGTGCCGGGGCGCAGTTCATCCATGGGGAAGCTCATGACGTCGGTCGGGCCGGGCAGGTCCAGCCAACGCACGTGCAGGTCCTCCATCGGCTCGGGCTCGATGAAGATGATGTTGACTTCCGCGTCGGAGCTGACGTGCATCTGGTCGAGCACGTAGTCGGCCAGCGCGGAAAACTCGGCTTCGTTGATCTCGTAGTCGGTCTCGTTGATGACCTCAGTCATGACGTGTACTCCCTGCGTGCGGTGTTGTGGCTGCGCGTGCGTGCGCGACGCGCGGCGTTTCGATCGTCAAAGCGCTGGTAGGCATCAATGATTGCGCCGACCAGCTCGTGGCGCACGACGTCGGCGCTGGTCAGGTGGCAGAACTCGATGTCATCGATGTCGCCGAGGATGCTTTCGACGACAGACAGGCCCGAGGTCTGGCTGCCCGGCAGGTCAACCTGCGAGGCGTCGCCCGTGACGACGACCTTGGAGCCAAAGCCGAGGCGCGTGAGGAACATCTTCATCTGGCCGACCGTGGTGTTTTGGGCCTCGTCCAGGATGATGAAAGAGTCGTTGAGGGTGCGTCCACGCATGTACGCCAGGGGCGCGACTTCGATCGTTCCGGCGGCCATGAGCTTGGGCAGGGCCTCGGGGTCGAGCATGTCGCCAAGCGCGTCGTAGAGCGGGCGCAGGTAGGGGTCGATCTTGTCGGTGAGGGAGCCGGGAAGGAAGCCGAGGTTCTCCCCCGCCTCAACGGCCGGGCGGGTCAGCACGATGCGGCGTACCTCGCCGGAGAGGAGGCGGCGAACGGCCTGGGCCATCGCCAGGTAGGTCTTGCCCGTGCCCGCGGGGCCGATGCCGAAGACGACGGTTGCGCGGTCGATGGCGTCCGTGTACGCCTTCTGGCCGGGGGTCTTGGGGCGGATCGATCGCCCGCGCGCAGAGAGAATTTCCTCCGTGGGGGCCTCGCCCGAGGTCAGGCGCCCGAGCAGCCCGATGGCCTGCTCGACGGCGGCCGCGTCCAGGGCGGTGCCGCGCCGGGCCATGCCGATGAGTTCTTCGAGGAGGCCCGCGGCCACGTCGATGTCGGCCTGGGTGCCTGCCAGGGAGATTTCGCGCCCGGTCACGAGGAAGCGGACGTGCGGGAATCCGCGTTCGAGGGCGCGCAGGACCTGGTCTGCGACGCCGAGGACCACGATCGGGTCCATGTCTGCGGGGATGGTGACGCGCCCCGTGGTGTGTGCGAGGGTGGCCGCCGCGAGCGCCGGCGCTGTGTTCTCCGTAGTCATACTGCTTCCAGTCTACTCTGCCGCCCCATCTTCCTCAGCCTCATCACCTTCGTATTAGCCTGTGTGTATGAACAAACAGACCATTCGCGGGGAAGCTGTCAGCGACGAACAGATTGATGCGTGGGTCGCAGAGGCAGAAGCCGGGTATGACGTTGAAATGCTGCGGAAAAATGGCAGCTTCACGCAATGAAAGCCCGTCAGCAGTATCACTCTCTTTTGGAATATTGAGCCATGCCCATCCTCGAAGAACTCGTTTCGCACCCGCCACAGCTGCCGGTTACGCGCGCCCTGGGCGACATTGCGGCGGCGACGCGGCCGGGTGGCTGCGCGGTGATCACGGCGCCTCCGGGCACGGGTAAGACGACGCTGTTGCCGCCCGCGGTGGCGGTGGCGCTGGTGAGCCACGACGCGTCGGCGGGGCGGGTGCTCGTCACCCAGCCGCGCAGGGTGGCCGCGCGGGCGGCGGCGCGTAGGATCGCGCGCCTGCTCGGCGAGGAGGTCGGCGGGCAGGTCGGTTATTCGGTGCGCGGGGATTCGCGCGCCAGCGAACGCACGCGCGTCGAGATGGTGACGCCGGGCGTGGCGCTGCGTCGACTGCAGCGCGACCCGGAGCTACCCGGAGTGTCGGCGCTGATCGTGGATGAGTTCCACGAGCGCGACCTGGATACGGACCTGGCGCTGGCATTTGCCTTGGATGCCCGTTCGGCGCTGCGCGACGACCTGTTCGTGGCCCTCACGTCGGCCACGCTCGAGGCCTCGCGCACGGTGGATTTCCTGCGGTCCTCGACGGGTGAGGAGCCCGCGCTCGTTGATATTCCGGGGGATATTTTTCCGCTGGAGCTGCGTTACGCTCCCCCTCCGCGCGGCGTCGAGGCGGTGGGCGCGATCGGGAACGAGCGCGTGGGTGTGCGCCGCGAGTACCTGGCGCACGTGGCGCGCACGGTCGAGGAGACGGTCGTCGCCACCGAGGGCTCGGTTCTGGTGTTCTTGCCGGGTGTGGGAGAGATCGAGACCGTCCGAGGCAACCTGCGCCTAGGCGGCATGCCGGTCCTGACGCTGCACGGACAGCTGAGCGCCGCCGAGCAGGACCGCGCGCTCTCCCCCGCTTCCGGCCGCCGCGTCATCCTCTCGACGTCGATTGCGGAGTCCTCGCTGACGGTCCCGGGCGTGTCCGTCGTCGTGGACGCGGGGCTTGCGCGCGAGCCGCGCTTTGACGCGGGTCGCGGCCTCTCCTCGCTTGTCACGGTCCCGGCTGCGCTCGCGCGCCTCGAGCAGCGCGCGGGTCGCGCCGCGCGCACCGGCCCGGGCATCGCAGTGCGCGTCATGGATGCGGTGGACGTGGCACGCAGGCCCGCGCAGTCCGCGCCCGGCATCGCCACGCAGGACCTGACGGATGCGCGCCTGCAGGTGGCCGCGTGGGGCACCCCAGTGGAGGAGCTCGCCCTGCTCGACGCTCCACCCGCGGGCACGTGGGAGGCCGCCGGGCAGCGTCTGTCCTCCCTGGGCGCCATCGACGAGGCCGGGGCCGCCACCGCTCTCGGCCGCACGCTGGCGTCGCTGCCGTTGGACCCGCCCTTGGGCAGGGCCCTCCTGGCGTCGAGCGCGCTCCTGGGGGCGTCGAAGGCGGCGCGTTTCGTGGCCCTCCTGTCGGAGGACGTACGCGCTCCGGGGGCTGACCTGGGTGCGTGGGAGCGTCGGCTGGGTCGCGGAGGCGCCAGCGGCACTTCAGGTGCGCACGCTCAGGCGGCCCGGGTGAAGGAGACGCAGGCGCGCTTGGAGCGCCTGGCGAAGCGCCTTCCGAATTCTTCAGCGACAGACGTGCTTGCCCCGGCACCTGCGCGCCAGGATGCGCACGCGCGTACCCGCGAGGACGAGTTGGCGCTGACGTGCGCGCTGGCGTATCCGGAGTGGATTGCGCGTCGCCGCCCCGGGTCGATGGCCTACATTTTGGCGGGTGGCGTGGGTGCTGAGCTGCCGCAGGGCTCTCCTCTGGAGGGGCAGGAATGGCTGGCGGTCGCGTCGATTGACCGGGCTCCGGCTTCGCGCCACGCGCGTATTCTCGCGGCTGTACCCCTGTCGGAGGAGGACGCCCTGGCCGCGGGCGCGGCGCTGCTGGAAACCCGCACGCAGGCCTCGATTGACAAGGGCGTTCTCACAGCCACACGCACGCGCACCCTGGGGGCGATTCCCTTGAAGGCCGCCCCGGCCTCGTCCCTGAGCGAGGAGGAGGCCATCGCGCTGGTGGCCGAGCACCTGGCCGCCCACGGTCTGGGCGATCTGGGCTGGGGGAAGGAGGCCTCGTCCCTGCGCGAGCGCATGCGGGTGCTCCACGAGGTGCTCGGCGATCCCTGGCCCGACGTGTCGGATGAGGCCCTCGCACGCACCGCGGATCAGTGGCTCCTCCCCTGGGCGAAGCGCCTCGCGAACGGCGGATCCCTATCCAAGGTGTCGATGCTCGACGCGCTGCGTTCAATGCTGCCGTGGCCGGATGCTGCGCGCCTGGATGAGCTGGCGCCGGAGAAGATGCCGATCCCGTCGGGCGGCACCCGACCGATCGATTGGAGCGGCGCGCACCCTGTGCTCACGCTGCGCGTCCAGCAGGCCTTCGGGTGGACGGACACGCCCCGACTGGTGGACGGGCGCGTGCCTCTGGTGCTGCATCTGACGGATCCGGCGGGGCGTCCCGCGGCGGTCACCTCTGACCTGACGTCGTTTTGGGCGGGGCCGTATCGGGACGTGCGCGCGCAACTACGCGGGCGCTATCCGAAGCACCCGTGGCCCGAGGACCCGCTGCACGCGGAGCCCACGAACCGCGCCAAGCGCCGGGGGTAGCATGCTCGCGCTCCCCCGCGCCGGGCGTTTACTCGTCCAGTTTGCCGACGATTCCCCGCCCGTCGGGCAGGTTCTTGGACGGCATCTGGTAGGCGTCAAGGTCCGCCATGGCGGGACGTTCGAGGCCAAGTTCGCGCAGCTGCGCGTAGGTCGACATGCGCACGGGGCCCAGCTCGGCGACGGGCTGGCCTTCCTCTGTGAGCGTGACGACTTCACCGGATGAGGCGCGCGCGAGTGCGGCCCCCACATCCTCTTTGAAATCACCAATTTCTAGAGCCCTCATGCCCCCTATCTAAGCATGCCGACGGGGGTTTGAACGAACGGCACGATCACTATGTGACCCTTCGCTTCATTACACCCGCCAAACGAGCGTCATATGGCCGTTTCAACGTGATAATGCGCACCCAATGATTGACCACCTGTTGGAATAGATCCAGGTCCGGTGCGTTGAGATAGGTAACCCTGAACTACCCAAGGAGAAACATGTCCACGAACGCAATCGAGACCGTCGACCTGCTGGTCGTCGGCGGCGGCAAGGCCGGAAAGTCCCTCGCGATGGAGCGCGCAAAGGCGGGCTGGAAGGTCGCCATGGTGGAGCGCCGTTTCGTCGGCGGCACCTGCATTAACGTCGCGTGCATCCCGACGAAGTCGCTGGTCAACTCGGCTCGCCGCCTGAGCGATGCCCGCACGGACGAGGCGTTCGGCATCGTCGGTACCGAGGGGGCGCACGTGGACCTGGCGAAGCTCCGCGCCCACAAGGAGGGCATCGTTGGTGCGATGGTCGGCGCGCACGAGAAGATGTTCGCGGCCCCCGGCCTGGACTTCATCCGTGGCGAGGCTCGTTTCACGGGCGAGCGCACGGTGACCATCGCGCTGGAGGACGGCGGCGAGCGCACGATTCGCGGCGAGCGCGTCCTCATTAACCTGGGCTCGCGTCCGGCGCGTCCTGCGATCCCCGGCCTGTGGGAGTCCGGCGCCTGGACGAACGAGGAGATCCTGCGCCTCGAGGAGCTCCCCTCCTCCCTAGCGATCATCGGTGCCAGCTACATCGGCGTGGAGTTCGCGTCGATGATGGCGACTTTCGGCGTGGACGTCACGCTCATTTCCTCGGGCGATCACGTGCTGCCTCGCGAGGACGAGGACGCCGCCCGCGTCGTCGAAGCTGGCCTCACGTCCGCCGGCGTGCGCATCGTGCCGGGCCGCGCCGAGTCCGCCTCGCGTGAGGGCAACACGACGACCCTGACACTTTCCGATGGCTCGACGGTGTCCGCCGAGGCGGTCCTGGTGGCCGTGGGCCGCGTGCCCAACACGGACGGCATCGGCCTGGACGAGGCCGGGGTTGAGCTCACCGATCGCGGTTTCATCGCGGTGGACGAGCACCTGCGCACCTCTGCGCAGGGCGTGTGGGCGGCCGGCGACTGCGCGGGCACCCCCATGTTCACGCACGCATCCTGGTCGGACTTCCGCATCATCCGCGCGCAGCTGACCGGCGCGTCCCTGGATGATCCGACGACCACCACGAAGGGCCGCACGATCCCCTACGCCGTGTTCGCTACCCCCGAGTTGGCCCGCATCGGCCTGTCCGAGGGCGAGGCCCGCGAGGCCGGCCTGGACGTGCGTATCGCGAAGATTCCCACGGCCGCGATTCCGCGCGCCAAGACGATGCGATACGCGGGCGAGGGTTTCTGGAAGGCCATCGTGGATGCGAACACGCACCAGATCCTGGGCGCCACGCTGATCGGCCCGAACGTCTCCGAGGTCATCACGGCCGTGCACGTCGCCATGGCGGGCGGGCTGACCTACGAGCAGCTGCGCTTCCTCCCGATCGCGCACCCGACCATGGGCGAGGGCCTGCAGGTCCTCTTCGACTCCTTGGGGTGACCCCCATCGCGTCTCCAGGGCACGACGAGGGGGCGCGCCCGGATCTCTCCCGGGACCTGTGAGAGACAAGGGGGCGGGTCCGAACATGACGTTCGGGCCCGCCCCTCGTGTATTCAGTTGCGCTGAGCGTGTGGCGCTGCGCGTCAGGCACGCTTGGCGTCAGGCACGCTCTGCGTCCGGTGCGCTCTGCGTCCGGTGCGCTCAGCGCGAGGGTTGAGGCCGGAGCGTCCCAGCCCCGGCCTCGTCCCCTGATCGCTCAGCCGATCCAGGCGCCGGAGGGCGCGAAGTGGTAGCGCGTGCCGTCGATGGTGACCCAGCCGGTCACCATCTTGCCGGAGGCATCGAGGTAGTACCAGGTACCGCCGTCGTTGACCCAGCCGATCGCCATCGCGCCGCTGCCGGTGAGGTAGTACCACTTGCCGTTCACGGCGGTCCAGCCGGTGGCCATGGAGCCGTTGCCGTTCAGGTAGTACCAGGAGCCGTCAACGTTGGCCCAACCGGTAGCCATCGCGCCAGAGGCGTTCAGGTAGTACCAGGTGCCGCCGTCGTTAACCCAGCCGGTCGCCATGGCGCCGGTCGTGGGATCGAGGTAGTACCAGGTGCCGTTCGCGTTGGCCCAACCCTTGGCCATGCGGCCAGACGGGGTCATCCAGTGCCACGCGCCGTCGAAGGTGACCCAGCCGGTCGCCATCACGGCGTCGCCGTTGAAGTAGTAGGTGTCGCCATCGATCGTGACGTACTTGCTGCGGGCGCAGTAGCCGTCGGTGTAGCAGTACTTCCAGCCGTCGGCGGCGTTGACCCAGGCGCCGCCGTCGTGCAGGGACTCGTCCACGTGGAAGTAGACCGAATCCTTGACGTCGTCATCGGCGCGAGAGTCCTTGTTGCGGCCCTCGGCGGACACGGTGACGTCGACGTGCGGGCCATCGCCGATCAGGTCGGCGGCAGCGTAGGGGCCGGCCACGAGAGTGACCTCGTTACCCGTGAAGGCGCCGGTGCCGGTGCCGGTCACGGGCTCCTTATCGGCGACCTGGAGGGACGCCGCGGTCACGGGGCCGGAGACCGTGGTACGCACGTAAACCGTGCCCGAGACGTGAGCGTCGGCAAGCGGACGCCAATCGGTGACGCCGTCGTGCGAGTACTCAAGGTTGCCGACGACCGGCTGCGGCTGGTCCTTCAGGACGGCAGCCAGGGCGTTGACGAGGCCAGCGCCGCGGTATTCCTTGCCGTCGGTCGGCACGGCGAGGCGGTCGTAGGTGTAGCCCGCCTGCTTCTTGAGCAGCTCAATCGTCTGATCGGGGGTGTAGTCCGGGTGGATCTGCTTGATCAGTGCGGCAACGCCCGCGGCGTGCGGGGAAGCCATCGAGGTACCCGACAGGTAACCGAAGGGCGGATCCTTCTTCCAGGTCGGCAGGGTCGACCAGATGCGCGAGCCGGGAGCGGCCACGTCCACGGAGTTCTTGCCGTAGTTGGAGAACTTAGAGCGCTCGAGCGTGGCCGTAGCCGGATCGGTGCCGGTGGGCAGGGCCAGGGCGGAGACGGAGACGACGGAGTCGTTGAGCATGGCGGGCACGTCCACGCCGCCAGCCACGTTGCGCTCGACCGCGGCACCCTCGACGTCGTTGGGCGAAGCCTTGTCGATCGTCGGATTGTCATGGTCATCGTTGTCGTTACCCTCGGCGGCGATGTTGACGACGCCGTGGTTCTTCGCGTAGCGGATCGCGCGCGAGGCAGCCTCCAGGCCCGCAGCCTGGGAGCCCTCGGTGGGCATCCAGAAGGCGTAAGGGTCCATGTAGTAACTGGAGTTCGTCACGTCAATATCGTGCTCGGCAGCCCAGTCGAAGGCGCAGGCCACGTACTCCGGGTAGAAGGAGCCGGCCTCGTTCGAGGTCTTGATCGCGACGATCGTGGCGCTGGGGGCCACGCCGTCCACGCCGTACGCGTTGTGCGCGGCGGCAATCGTGCCGGCGACGTGCGTGCCGTGGTAGTGGTCATCCTTCCAAGCGCTCGGGTCCTGGTTGGGGATGCCGTTCATCTGGCAGCCCACTGAACGCGAGGCGTCGAGGTTGTCCTTGAGATCCTTGTGGTCGGGGTCGATGCCGGTGTCCATGATGCCGACGGTGACCTTCTCGCGGGCCACGTCGACCTGCTGGGCGTCAATCGCGCCGATGGCGGACAGACCCCAGGCGTTGGCGTCGCCCTCGTCGGGGGTGAAGTCGTTGAGCTGAGAGTCAGCGGACAGGCCGGTCGTGTGCGTGCCGGCGGCGTCGGCGACCGCGTTGGCCTCAGAGGTGGTGTTCTGGGGCTGCTCGGTGCGCACCTCGTTGCCGGTGACCGTCTTGTAGCGGGTGGGGCCGATCGATTGGTAGGAGATGCCGGTGTCGACGAGGTTCTTGCCGAGGGTGGGCGCGAAGGCGGCCTTCACCGACTGGACGAAGAAGGTGTTGAATTCGGGGTACTGGGCCAGCACCACGCCGCTTTCCGAGGCCTTGGAGACGGCCGCGTTGAAGTCGTAGCGGGAGGCGTCGGCGGTCAGGTTGACCGCGTAGTTCATGACCTCGTCCTGGGCGCGAGCCTCAGAGGTGATCCCCGGGGTGCCGGCCGCATGCGCGGGGGCGCCGAACGCGGTGAGCGTGACGCCGACAGCGAGCGCCGCACCTCCCGCGATGAGGGTCTTCCATGAGCGTTGATGCATCATTGTTCCTCGTTTCTGTTCTGATGGGGACGCGTCTCCGGGGCTGTCCCTGAGGGGATCCCGCGAGGGGATTCCACGAAGGGATTCCGGATGGCACGCCATTGGACCATGGTGTCAAGGTTTGTCGATAACCTCCTAGAGGGTTTCACATTTTAAGAATCCTTGACCTTTTGGTGAAGAAGCGGAGGGGTGGGTGCCCGAAGGGGTTTTGAGACCACTCCCCCAATGCTTGCCTGGCAGGCGTGGGAGCTTGCCTGAATTCGACCCAACATTCTATTGGACAGCTATGGGGCCACAAATTTACCCTGCGATTAAATCGAATGTTACGACAAGGATTTCCCGGCGATCCGCTTGTATTTTTCAACTTGCCAGACAACTTGACAGTTGCGCATGACCTATAGCGACAGCCATGTTAGGGTCAGAGACGACAGTCACACGCGAGTGATGGGAGGCACCGTTGCCAGCATCCGTCTACCTGAGCTTTGACGCGCCCGATGGAGTGCCCGCGACGCCGCGGCGACTTCACGCCGCCCTGTCTGCGGTGCTGGACTTGCCGCCGGGGATTAGCCCAGAGAGGGCCGCGCAGTTCCCGACTCTGGCCCACCGCCCTCCGCACGGGGCCGGTGGAGTTAAGCCGTATTCGCTCGGGGAGCTCAGCCATTCGGCATCCACGTTCGGAGTCGAGGTGCGTTTCCTGGACGACCGTTTGATTGACACGCTGGATGCGTGGCTGTCCTGGGGCGGAGTCATGCGCCTCGGGGCGGGCACCGATGATGACGCGGTACTGGTTGCAACCGAGGGCCAGATCATCAGTCAGGCCTCGTGGGAAGAGCTAGCGGAGCGAGACCAGGACACCGCGTGGGAGATACGCCTGGTCACGCCAACGACGTTTTCATCGAAGGGCAATCACGTGCCAAGCCTGTCTCCGGCGACGATTGCGACGAGTCTGCAGCAGCGTTGGTGGGCATGGAATCGGAGGCTTGCTCCCCCACGCATCGACCGCGATGCCATGGCGAGCGTGCTGGCGACCCAAGATTTCACCCGCACATCACTCGTTTCACTGGCCATGCCCCGCAACGCAGGCCAGGGCCGCTTGAGTTCGCGCCGGATCCCGGCCCACGAGGGCCGTCTACGCATCAGCGGCATCGAGGGCGCCGAGGCGACCCGCATTTTCTCGCGCCTCATGGCCCTATCCGCATACACGAACGTCGGCTCACACACAAGCTACGGCATGGGCGTCATAGACGCTGTGGCCGCGTAAGAGAGGAAATATAAGAATGCTACGAGATAAAGCACTTCCATGGTGCCAAAGGCACAGTAAGCTAATCACTCTTAGCACAGTTGTTCTAGGCGTGATATTCCTATTATTTTACGGGCGCTGTCACTCAACACCCGAAGAATTCGCAATTAACTTTGCACTTCCAGCAGCATACACACTACTCGCACTGATTCCCGGGTACTTCATTGTTGAAACGGTCGGCAAAGGGTTACTTAAACTCAAAGGCCGCGTTGATTACGGACTCAAGAATAAAACAATCCTCCTCATCGGAGAAAAAGAAGAGTGCTACAATGTTGAGGAACAGTTATACTACTCACAACTACTAAATAAGGATAACATCACAAACCAATCTACCGACATAACCTCAGATACGCAGGAATACACTTACAATTTCGAACAATTCACAAAATACGATCTAGTCATTCTGTGCTTTAGCAATAAGTTCCTAAAAAAGATAGAGTCTGACGATAGAACAAAGCACATCCTCAACGAGGAACAAACTAATCTACTACGGAATACACTTGAGTCAATAGGAAACAGCGACACCACAAAAGAAGCACTTGAGTCACGGCAGGATATTACCGGACTGATCACCCTTTGCCCTCCCGGATCACTGGACACATATGAACAACGCGATCCATTCCAACGTCCTTTTACTGTCGTTGTCAACCAAATTGGGCGGATGATGACGGACATCTTTTCGCTGTTGACGACACTTCCCCCGCGCAACGGTGAGTAGGGAGGATCCAACGATGACAAGTTACCTCGTCATGCTGCAGACGAACAGCAATCAGTCCTTCATCTTCTCCTCGCCCCGCCTGCGTGAGCAGATCGGCGCATCCTTCGATATCACGCTGCTGTCCCATTGGGTTAAGAAAGAAGCGAAAGAGATCCTCGATACAGATGATCTTCCAACCTCATTTTGGGTTTCCGACTCGTCCGGCAAGGTGATCGTCCGGTTCGCTGGACACGGAGACGAGCCAAAGGCGAAGGCCAGGGACCTGATCAGGAGGGTCACTCTCCGAGCCCTCACCGATGCCCCAGGCCTCGACGTCACGGGAGTCTTCGTCAAGGCGTCATGCAGTACGGTAGATGCGGACGACCTGCAAGAGCTTGATCACGTGTTCTTGGAGTACTCACTGAACCGCCGTCCCGCAGCGGCACGATTCCCCCAGTTGCCGTTCCTTCAAAGAGCCGAAGAATCGGCTCTCCCTGCCTCAACCCCGCTCACCGATGAGGACGAAGGAAGCATCCGGGAGTACGCGAAAGACCTGGGTGTTCCACTCCTGGCGGATAAGGAGAAGCAGCTTCCAACACAGACAGTAAAGGACAAGGGCCGTTCCCTGTCGCTCCCCTCTCGCGCCAAGCGCGCATGGTCGCGTTCGGCACGTCACCTCCAGCTTCAAGATGTCGTTAAACGCCAGCGCACTTCGGAAGATCCCAAGGGTACAATTGCGAACCTGTACGAGGACCCGTTTCAGCTGGAGAAGGCATTCCAGGACACTTCCGACGAGAGCGACGCCGCCAACGCTGTTCCGGAACTGTCATCCGTCGGCGTGATTCACATTGACGGTAACGGAGTGGGCGCGATCATGCGTGACCTCGGCGAGGCATTCAAAGGGGCCTGTTGTCACCTCGATTCCCTCGAAGAACCAGCGTATAACCACAAAGATAACCCCTGCAACATTGATGAAGGCCGGTTCCAGTGGTTCGTCATGGAAGTGAACTACCGCCTCGACGGGGTCGTCAAGCAAGCGGTAGCCAAGGCCTGGGAAAAGGTCACAGTAATCGCGAGGGAAGACAAACTTCCGGGACCTCCTGTGGTTCCCGTGCTGGTCGGCGGCGACGACGTCACGGTCTACACAGACGGACGCTACGCGATTCCCTTCGCGGAGGCCTACATCCACTATTACGAGGAACTCACGAAAAACGATGATCTTTTGTCAGTTCTCGCCATTGTTGCTGGAGGAAAGAAGCCCGACGCACCAGAGCGGGACCACTTCGAAATCGGCGACTACATCATTCAAAAACCCGGACCCCTCACGGCCTCGGCAGGCGTAGCCATCGTGGGCCGAAACTTCCCCTTCCATATCGCTTACGACCTGGCGGAAGAGCTGGTGAAGCGCGGAAAGAAGCTCGGCAAGAAGAAGCGGGAAGTCCCCTGCTCGACGATCGACTTCCATGTCCTGCGCGACGCGACGGTCCTCGACCCGGAGGACACGCTGAACGAGTACAAGGGTCGCATGCAGCGTCCCTTCCTGGTCGGTCATTACGCGCCGGAGCGGAACGGGGAAGCAGCCAGGGCCGCGGCTTCCGGAGGAGCGCCACAATCACAGGATCAGTGGAAGAGAGTCCTCCAGGCGGTCGCCGTCTTCGACGGCAAGCAACCGGACGACCCCACGCAGACCACCGGCGATCCATTCCCGCGTGCCCGCGCAAATCGCATCGTCAAGCTCCTCGCGGAAGGCAAGGCGGAAAAGGCGGCAACAGAGTGGGACGACGCGCTACAGAACGCACCCCGTGCTGGACTCCTTGTCAAACAGTTGAAGCTTCTCCTGCTTCGCTCGTCGAGCTCTGATGAGGCTGGCGAGTCCCTCGAGCAGATCAAGTGGCTCCTGGACCTGATCGACCTGTCCGAGAACTTGCCTGACGGGTATATCGCTTGCCGGATAGCCCGAGACGCCAACGGACAGATAGCTTGCGACGAAGCGTCAGGCGCGACCACCGCAGGAGGTACCAAGTGAGCGCTGAAACCACGACGAGTAGCACCACCCCCGCAAGCGGTCATGTCACCATCGTGTTCACATCCGACTGGGGCGTGTCCACGGGCGTGGGCCACGCGGGGCGCACGCACTCAAAAATTGAGCGTTGCGGCGACGACCCGGTCGTACGCGGCACGGTCATCACGGGAGTCCTGCGCGAGCAGGCGATGCTGGCGGCGCGGGCCCTCGACGGGCCAGAGGAGGGCAAGTGGACCAGCTTCGCCCTGTGGCTCTTCGGCCAGGACCCCGACGGCAAGCAGGGTTCTGTCCCCCACCCGCGCCACGTTCTCTTCTCGGACGCCACCCCGGCCTCGCCAATCCATATCCACGACACGGTGTCCCTGTCCATCGACCCACAGACGGGGACGGCGCGCGACCAGTTCCTGCGCTTCACGGAGCGCGCGGCGGCCGGCGTCCTCACGGGCACGTTCACGCTCATCGAGGAGGCCGGGGCTGAGATCTCCGATCAACGTACGATCGATGCGGCACACTTCCTCCTGGGGGTCGCGGGCCTCATGGTCCGAGGCATCGGCTCGGGCCGCAGCGGAGGTGACGGCGAGTGCATGGTGGCGGTCAGCGACAAGGACTACACGAAGACTGACCTGCGGAAAGAGGAAGCCGCCGACGCGCTGACACGAATCCTGGCGAACCAAGATAACGGCGACAGCCCCACATACTCATCGGCAGACGTAAAGACCGTTGCAGGTCACCTGCGGAACAGCGTTCGTGAGAGCTTCCAGAAGGTCCCAGACCTGCCAAAGGATCTTTCGAAGAACAGCCCACAAGACATCGCGATTCTCAATTCGCAGCAATCAGAATCCGGTGACACGACCTGGTACGCAACGTCCCTCGACATCGTTCTCGAGTCTCCGGTTGTTTCCTACGAGGTCCCTTTCTCGAACGAGGTACGGTCGTTGGACTTCCTGCGCGGAACCGTGTTGGTCCCGTGGCTGCACGGGCTGCTGCGCAAGAACTACCAGGGCAACGCCCTCGTGAATTCCGCTATCGTCAGCGGCGACCTGCGTATCAGCGATGCGCTACCGGTTTACGAGGAGGTGGCCGGATTGCCCGTTCCTTTTGTTCTGGAGAATGAGAAGGTTCACGAGGACGAACTCGAGGACAAACGAGGCGATAAAGAACCCTGCACGCTCTTCAACAGGCATATCCCCGTCGACGACCAGGTATGTGGAGACCACACGAGTCCCACACGTGGCTGCTATCTATTCGTTAAGTCGAGCGGCACTCCCGTCGAGGGTTGGATCGGGAAGCCCTCGCTGATTGGTCGACAGTCGACGGCGATCAATTCGGAGACAGGCGCAGCGAAAGATGGACAGCTGTTCCTGGTGCGCGCTCTGCCCGCCGGGTTGACGCTGCGCGCCTCGATTGTCGTGTCGAAACAGCTACTGAGCGAGCTTCGCGGCACCGATGCCACACCCGTCGCTTCGCCTCTTACGCTCGACCTCGGTATTGCTGAGCAGCTAGCCTTCCTCGGATCACGCAAGCTCACGGGGACCTTCGGGCGTGCCCGCTGCACCGTTGGTAGCACCTTCACTCGCGTGGGAAGCACCCCGCCCCCGGTAGAGGGTCCTGTCACCGATGAGGGACCCCAGGCCTCGTCCTCTGAACACACCGAGGTTGTGTCTCTGTGGTTCACATCCGACGTGCTCGCACGGTCGAGCGCTCTGGGACCGGGCGGGAGCGTTGAGGATCTGGAGCTTGCCTTCAGGCGGGCCAACGTTCCGGTCACGGTCGTTCAGGAGAGCCCCGATCAGGACTCGGGCGACAAGAATCGTAAACGGATTCTAACTGCGATCCGGCACCGGCGTGTGGACTCGTGGTCGCCGCGGGATAACGCACCTCGCGCCACGCGGCTGGCGATCCAAGCGGGTTCAGTAGTCCAAGTGCGTATCTCCCCGGACGATCTGGGGGCACTCGAGACACTCGGGCATATCGGCGTCGGTGAGCTCACGCCCCAGGGATACGGTCGCTTCCTCGTGGACTCCCCCTTGCTGGCGGAAGCGACGCTGCCCTTATTCAAGACCAAGCGTAAGAGCTTTACAGCACCAACGGAGGCTGTCTCATGACCATCTACCGCTACGACATGACGATCCGCGTGCGCGTCGTCTCCGCGCTGCACTCCGGTGGCGTCGACGAAGTACCTGTGCGCCCCATGACCGACGAGGACGGCCGGACTGTGCAGCCGAACGCTTTCGTGCGCAATGGGCTGGGTGAGGCGATCCTGCCGGGTCGCTCCATCAAGGGAGCCATTCGTGCCGCATTCGAAGAACACATGAATGAGCTTGACTTCGTCGAGGAAGAACTCAAGAGCCTGTGGGGCGGTGAGATGCGTCGGGAGGTCGGTACTCGCAAAAAGCAACGTGGGGGCGGAACCGAGGAATCTCTCCCGCTGCGGGCAAGCGCCCTCACCTTCCACCATGCCGTGGTGTGGGACCGCACTAGAGGCGAACTCCCCCACCGCATGAGCACGGCCATTGACCGCGCCACCGGCGGGGCTGCAGACGGCGCACTTTTCGCGTACGAGTACCTGCCCGTAGACACGACTTTCGAGATCCGAGTCAGTGCCGAAGCCCAGGACCCGACCCCCAAACCCCCAGAAGACGAGGATACAGAGTCCACAACACCGAGCAAGGAAACAAAGGGAACACCGCCTGCGCCCCCTGAGCTCGTTGAGAAAGCCCTGCAAGCGGTCGTGGAACTCCTCCACGGCAAGTGCATCAGCCTCGGAGGCAGGACAGGATCCGGTTGGGGGCGCATCGAACCGCTCAACGAGAACGCTAGGTATGACAAGCTGGCAGTCGTCCCAAGTTCACAGAGCGAAAAGGGGGATTCAACTAGCGTTCTTGCTCAAATACTCGACCAGCACTCGCCTGTAGACATCAAGCCTCACCGGAACCTGGACCGTCAATCTGGATCAACCACCATCAAGATTGAGTGGCAGGCTCCGTCGGGATTATTCGTCGGAATGAACAAACCCGACGGCATCAAACCCTCGAAAGAGGACACGGTACCCGCAGCGCCACTGCGCAACTGGCACCTCAATGACACGCATCGCGCCGATCACGGGGATACTACTTATCCGACAGTCGCGCATAAGGACAAGGCCTCGCTACTGCTTCCAGGCACGTCGATCCGCGGCACGTTGCGGTCCCACTGTTCTCGCATTGCTCGCAGCATCGTCAGTGACAGCGAAGGTTGCGACGAACTCACGATGGCAGAGGATGTACACAAGCAGCTCGCCGCAGATCCGATCCTCGTGCGCTACTTGTTCGGGACAACCGAGTACCGGGGAGCGGTCCGCGTCCACGACTGCGAGGGGCAGATACCAGCACAAGAGGAAAAGGATAAGCCTCTAAAGCTCACACGCAACGCGATCGACCGAGTCACCGGAAGCGCTGCCCACGGAGCGTTGTATTCGGAGCTGCTGTATCCGCATGCCACATGGGATTCGATTCAGATCGACGTTGACCACGCCCAACTCTGCCGAAATATTCGCCAGGACCCTGGTGGTTTCGTACTTCCAGCCCCCTCGTCATCAGCCAAGGATTATGAGCTTCCAGGCTTCAAGATCCGCCTGCAAGCGGCTATCCTTCTGCTGACCATGGCCATCACGGACCTCTGCGAGGGAGTCCTCCCTCTTGGGGGAGGGACAGGCGGGGGGCTCGGCTTTATCGATGTCTCGCATGTGTCTTTCGAAGGGCTACCTGGAAAGAACAAGTCGATCAGTAGCCAATTTGAAGAACCCACAAATTCGGACGATGCACACGAGGTACGCAAGGCACAAGCAACCTTTGCACGAAGCATTCTGGAGAGTATCCTCGCCGCTTTTGCGGAAGATGGTGAAGAAGCAACCTCGGCTGAGCAAAGAGTCATCAACCTGATTCGAGAGTGGGCGGATCTAGGACCCCGTGACAATCAGGGAGGTTCTCTTCCCTCTCACTTCCGCCCGACGACGGTGCGGATCGGGTGGAATTCACCAACGGGCGTATTCGTGCATGACCCTCAAGCAGATAAAGGAAATACCCAACATCCCCTAAGAGCTAAGACTGCTGGAAAGAACGAGGAGGACAGCAAGGATCCCCTACTACTCCCCGGCACCTCAATTCGCGGGGCACTGCGCTCCAGGTGTTCGCGGATCGCTCGAACGGTACTGTATGCCGATAATCCCCCATCACAGGTCGAGAGCTTCACTCAGGCGGATAGCGATGGCAACCAGGTACCTATCGATGTTCACGAGCAATTGGCCAAAGAACCACGGCTCGTGCGTTACATGTTCGGTACCACCGAATACCGTGGGGCAGTTCGAGTCCGAGACTGTACGACAAAGAACATCGGACCTTCCATCAAGGTGACACATAATGCAATCGACCGTTGGACAGGCGGAGCTGTCAAGGGCCTCCTGTTCGAAGAGGTGATCTATCCACATGCCACGTGGAATGACATCGTGATCGAGGTTGACACCGCACGTCTTCTTCAGAATGTGAAGACCGAGTCGGGTATCGAGGGCCTATCACTCGATGAGTGTTTGCCCTTCGCCCGAGCATCCTGGTGTCTTCTGTGTATTGCCCTAGCAGAACTCAGCGCGGGCACGCTTCCGCTCGGAGGCAGGACAACCCGAGGCCACGGCCAAGTTGAGGTAACGAGCCTCAGCGTGTCTGGCGCTGATGGTCAGGTCGTAAATACTCCAGCAGAAGCGACTTTGTGGAAACGCAACGATAGCAGTGAAGACGATGCGCGCGGAGGCGCAACAGCACTTCTGGCCTATCTGAGAAACAAGACAGAGGAACAACCCTCATATGAGGATTGGGCTGAATGTTTACTAAAGCCCGAAGAGCCAACAAACGGTGCCTCCAAGCCTAATGAGAGCGACAAGCAATGAACGAGACAAATATCAATAACCACGGTCGCGCAGCAAACCTACTCCCCTGCCACCTAACGACCACCAATCACATAATCGATAACGCTACTGCGCTCGCTGCGTATATCGATGCGAAATTTGCTGCCCACGAGTTCGTCGGCATTGTGTGGACAACCAACGGTACACACCGAGTGCCGGATGTAAAGTCCGCAAACTTCGATGACTCACGCACTTACGAGATCCGCCTCTGGCAGGTTATTGGCAGTGACAACGCAGACTCGACGCTTGCTCACGAGTTCCGTTGGGTAAACGGCGTGGGCGCCGTCGAGCTAACGCTCACGGAGGACACGGCTGAGGCAACGTCCAAAAGCTCGGAGTCAAAAACTGTCAGCGGGTGGTTCCGCAAGGTGAGCTATCTGCAGCACCAGTCTGCAGAGGGCAGTGATGCGGATTCTTCCTCGGAGGCCACCTCCGCTCAGACTGGCGAAAGCAAAGAACACGCCACCACCAAGCAGATGACGACAGTCGAGTTCATCCAACAAGAAAATAAGTACGGAAACACGGTCGTAGTCGACCAGCTATTCACAGGAGAGTGGAAATAATCATGACTGAAACTAGATTCAAATTTCATTCATCCGTCAACTCAATTCCCGTCATCAGACCTTCGGCACCAACAAGCAAAAACGCCGCCATCGCAAGAACCAATGACAACAACGAACTAAGTAACTTCCTGGCAGATAGAGCACCAATGACATTGGACTATCTTGCCGCCGACACATTCTCAGGAGAAATGCGCCTCACGATCAAAACTATGACGGCGCTCATCTTTGGAAAACAAGACGGATCCGAGGGACAACCAAGGGAAATCGAATTACAAATCGACCCCACAACAGGAAAACCCATAATACCAGCAACAATGATAAAAGGGATGATAGCAAATGCTTACGAACGAATAACCGCATCCCGCTTTAGGATATTTGGGGACCATAGCGACACACTCACTTATCGCGCAGACCCTGCCGCAGCAAACGGTCTGATCCCAATTCGCCTAGATAGCGAATACGAAAGCGGAACACATAGAGGCACCCTACTATATGGGCCTAACAATGCACGATTCGCCAAAGTATACACATTTGATGGTAGCAGAAGGCTGAATACCAACCTTGAAATTAAGCATAATAGTCAGGTCTGGTTTCAGGCGGCACCAGTCGACTCAACCTATGTAGTTACTGCAATTTGGGACGACAAGCGTAGCACCTACGAGCCCCTTGAACTCCCCGAGAACATAGCAGCTAAAATTAGTCTAGACAATAACACATACTCCCGAACTGATGAAGAGTCTAATTCTCACCAGAACATGGAAAGAGGATACAAAGGTTGCTTCTATGCAACAACTCCAGATGATTTACTCAAAACCGACGAAAGAATATACAGCAAAAAGAACTCTGAACGCATATTCTTTGACGAGAGCTCATCTCAACGGAGCATCAACATCTCACCAGAAATCGCCGCGACGTATGATCGCGTAATACTCTCCTACGCATACAACAGCGAAGAAAAAGAGAAGCGCCCCGAGAAAGCTAGCCGTTTCGTATACGAACGCAACAATCGCGGCCTCATAGAAGCAATCAATCACAACGGATTACTTGCATACGCACGCATAATCAACAACAAAGTTGTCGAACTATTTCCAACGGAGGTTGGTCGTCGCAATTATCCACGCGCACCCCGAGATCTCGCTAAGGCACAGCAGATACTCCCGGCTTCGAAAGCGGACGAAGCATCACCAGCAGATCACCTCTTCGGTTTTACAGCAGAACAGATTCCAGACACCACTTCCAACACTGTTGCACTCAAAGGGCGCATCACGATCTCATCCGTTTCAACCGACAGCGTTCAATTCCAAAGCAAGAAACGCCCGGCGTTGCACCCGCTTTTACCCCCTAAAGAGTTATCAGCGAGACGCTTCCTTACAGACGCGAATGGAAAGTTGATTAGTGGCAGGGATCGCCCATACTATTACTCAATGGGAGACATGCTTGGCGCCGCCGCTTACCCATTTCGCTCTCAAGATCTTGAGAGCCGTGACGGGTTCTTAAAGCGCGCAACTTATGAGCATTACAAGGATTCTATGAGCGGCAATAATATTGATACGTCAAATATGCGAGTTCAGACTCGCATCAACGTATGGATTCCCTCAAAACAGACATTCGATTGCACGCTTAGATTTGAAGGACTCTCAACTTCAGAACTTCGCGTGCTCATACTAATCGTAAATTCCGAGCAACTCGGTACATGGGCAAGCAGTTCACACAGCAGACAAACGGCTTACCTGCGCATGGGCACCGGAAAAGCCCTTGGCCTTGGCATAGTTAAGGTCGATTGTCGCCAATATTCGATATATCGAACCTCCGGGCAGGATACGGACCACTGGGGCCTCGTCAATGACTATAAGGACCTTGATGGATGTTTTGGAGCTCCGAGCGAATTACTCGCCGACGCTAATTCAGGTTGGGACTATCACTCGTTCATTGAGCAGGCACAAGAGTTTTACGAACTGCTCTCTAAGACAGTTTCAGCAAAAGCATTCATGCGCTCTTGCATCGGCTATTCGGACGAACATCCCGTTCGGTATATGCATCTTAATGAAGACAAATGGAATAACGAAACGGATAGTAATACCGGCCGTTCAAAGAAAGGACACGCTTTAGCACCCATATCTTTGGCTGCGGATAACTGGGAGAAACCTATGTCTGTAGGTAGAAAGCCGTAGCGTATGCTTAAGTGAGTGCACCTGTACGGGCTACACGATCCGCATACCTCCGCGACGCTAGCCCCTCACCACACTCCCCGACACAACCCCACGTCGTCCAGCGCTATGGCTGCGCCGAGTATGTCGGCGTGTTCGGCGCAGGATGAGCAGATGGGGTTGATGTGGACGACGTCGTCGCCCTCTGAAATGAGGGCGGCCAGAGATGAGCGCACGCGCGCGAGCGTGGCGGTGTCGAGGCAGAGTTGGATTACGGACTCTTGGATGCGGTAACCCCAGGATTCCAGTGTTTTGGCGACGCGGAGCCTACGGTTGTTGTCGGCGATGTCGTAGGCGATGATGTAGATCATCGCCAGGCTGTTCCGCTCCACTGGTAGTCGGGTTCGGTGATGGCGCGTGCCAGCATCTGCGCGGAGTGGGTGATGTGGCGGCGCCACGACCCCGAGTATCCGGGGAGGGCACCGGTGATGGATCGCTGGCAGGCGGCCTCGTACGCGTCGACGAGGATTTTCTTGCCGTCGGCGCCCAGCCAGACTCCCCCGGCCTCGGCCTCGAGAACGCCGTGTTCGGGTCGGAGTTTGCGCGTGCGCAGGAGCGCCATGACGATCTGGTCGACCAGGAGTGGGCGGAACTGTTCCATGAGGTCCAGCGCCAGGCTGGGCCGCTTGTCGGTGGGCGCATGCGCGATGCAGAGGGATGGTTCGAGCTCGGCGGCGTGCAGCGCGCCGACGCATTCGGACAGGAGGATGGCGTACCCGTAGGACAGGGCAGCGTTGGGCAGGTCGCGGGATGGACGCCGGCTGCGCCCATTGAAAGTGACGTCGGCAGGCACGCCGCGGCGAGCGCGTCGAAGTAGGCGTTGGAGCACGCGCCTTCGATGCCCATGATTTCGTCGAGGGTGCGCACGCCTGCGAGGGAGCGACGCGAAGCGTGCATGTGAGCGGGCGCGTCGACGACGTGCACGGCCTGGTCGCGCCGAGCGATACGCGCGTGCCCGCGTTGATGGCCACGGCAGCGATGGTGTCGATCGCGTCGGTCAGGCGTTGCTCGGTTGGTGCCGCGAGCATGAGGGTGGTTCCGACGCGTGAGTAGCGCAGGCCTCGCCCCGTGGCGTACCTGTCAAGGTCGAGCAGGACCGCGGCGGCGAGGACGCTCACGATCGGGTTGGTGTCCGAGGCCTGGGCGAGGCCGTCGATGATGGGCGCGTCGGTGCCGGGCAGGGCCAGCGCTGAGAGGCTCGCTCGGGTCACGAGGCCTGGGTCGGCTGAGCGGAGGGCGGCTCGTGCGAGGTGGTGGTTGCCGTGGTCGTAGTCGTCGGTGACTCCTCTGCTGAAGGCGTCGTGTCCTGCTCGCGTGTCGTCGTAGGTGCCGTGGGGGCTTTCTGCGGTGAGCCGACGTTCGAGGGTTTCGCGCACCGATTCGGCCAGGAGTGCGCGGGTGACGGTGTCAGCTGTCGCGAGAGTGTTCGTGTCGAATGCAGTCATGCGTGGCGAGGCCCAGTCGCTTGCGGCAAGGACGCGCAGCTGGTCATCAGTGAGACATCCCGACGTGGGGGTGTTCGCTCTGGTGGGGTTGGGCTCTGCTGTGAGGAGTCGGAGTCTGGCCGAGTGAGGGCCTCGGGGGTGATTGCTTCTCTCAGGGACGAGGTTGTGGCAAGTGTCGTCATCGTCGTGCCTTCCGCTCAACAAGCTTGTGGTTGCCCTACAAGCGTTGAGTGTTGTGGCCGCGCGACACGCCGATGAGGAAAGCGATTTCCGGAGCGACACACATCCTGCGGGCGGTCCTTGGCGATACAAGTAGCCGCAACGAAAAGTCTGATAATCTGACCTCGTGCTTACTGGTCGAAGGGGTGCTTTTTCGACCACTGGCGATCCGACGTGGCGTTCCCCCTGGTCACAGGGGGGGGGGCGACACGCCGGGCAGTGAGAAAGCACCGAGCGCCATAAGGTACATTAAGACACGTTGAGCTTCGCGGTGCGCTTGATGTAGCCCGCGCGAGAAAGCACCGAGCGCCATAAGGTGCATTAAGACGCCATGAGTCGATCCATGATCGGGTACAGGTATTGCACGTTAGAAAGTACCGAGCGCCACAAGGTGCATTAAGACTCGAACGCGCCGGCCAACCTAAGGATCGCTGATTGGCGAGTTAGAAAGCACCGAGCGCCATAAGGCACATTAAGACCCATCGCCGATAAGGATTGCGCGGGCGAGTTCCTCGTCCAGGTTAGAAAGCACCGAGCACCATAAGGTGCATTATGACTTACGATGCTCGGGGTCCTGGTTGATCGTCTGATTGAACAGTTAGAAAGCACCGAGCACCATAAGGTGCATTAAGACAGTTCGTCTTGCGTGTAGTAGATGGGGCGGTAGCTTTCCGTTAGAAAGCACCGAGCGCCATAAGGTGCATTAAGACACGTTTTCGTCACGGTCGGTGTTGTTCCAGTAGGAGAAGGTTAGAAAGTACCAAGCGCCATAAGGCGCATTAAGACGGACCGCCGCAGCCGGGTTGTAGTACGCGCGCGCACAGGTGAGAGAGCGCCGAGCGTCATATGGCGCATTAAGACTTCACGCGCGGGTAGCAACGTCCGATCAGCCACTCGTTTGAAAGCACCGAGCACCATAAGGCGCATTAAGACATGACCCCTATTTGCGCCTCGTAATCCGACTCACACTCGCTAGAAAGCACCGAGCACCATAAGGCTCATTAAGACGCGCCGTTCTTCTTCTCTGACCGCTTGAGCTTGTCCTCGGTGAGAAAGCGCCGTGCGCCATAAGGCGCATTAAGACGTGCCGGGAGCAACCGTCGTCTGAACCCAGCCCTTCATGGTTAGAAAGTACCAAGCACCATAAGGCGCATTAGGACTTGCCAGCTGAGGACTTGTCGAGAACGGCCTCCAGCTTGTGACAAAGTACCGAGCGCCATAAGGTGCATTAAGACTCGTTGGGGAAACGCCGGTCGGCAAGGATCGTCAGGAGGTTAGAATGCACCGAGCGCCATAAGGTGCATTAAGACTAAGACTCGTAAGCGTCCTGGAACTGCACGTTCGCGGCGTGTGAGAAAGTACCGAGCGCCATAAGGTGCATTAAGACGTTTCATTGTAGAGCTTTGACGTGTGGTGCCACTCCGTGAGAAAGCACCGAGCGCCATAAAGTGCATTCAGACCGGCCCACCTGCACGCCCTGCTGCACGATGCTACGCAGGGTTAGAAAGCGCCGAGCGCCAAACGGCGCATTAAGACAGCGCTACCAGTTTCTTTGTGTTGAGCTTGGGCTATTAGAAAGCACCGAGCGCCATAAGGCGCATTAAGACGACGCAACCGATGTTGCCGAGCACTCCATGCTCTCGTGTTAGAAGGCACCGAGCGCCATAAGGCGCATAACGACGCGTGATCGTCTTGCGGTGGTAGTCGAATTTCACCGTTAGAAGGCACCGAGCGCCATAAGGTGCATTAAGGCGCCACAAACGACGCCGGATCAAACTCAACGATCGCACGTTAGAAAGCACCGAGCACCATAAGATGCATTAAGACGCATAATCCAGCATCTTCTTAGGCGAACCCTTGCGCCGTGAGAAAGCACCGAGCGCCAAACGATGCATTAAGACGTGACCGGCTTGTCCGGGGTCGACTGAACGGGCTTCTCCGGGTTAGAAAGCAACGAGCGCCATAAGGCGCATAAAGACGCACGGCCCCAGTATCCGTCAGTCATCGCGTTCGCATCGTGAGAAAGCACCGAGCGCCATAAGGCGCATTAAGACCCATCGGACCAGTCATCCGTGATGGAGTACTCTTCCAGTTAGAAAGCATCGCGCGCCATAAGGTGCATTACGACAAGTCACGCTGCCTGTCCTCGATCTTGCCTGTCGATGCACGTTAGAAAGCACCGAGCGCCATCAGGCGCATTAAGACTTGAGGGAGGCAGTAGACGCTTCGAGAGCAGCCTTCACCTGCGAGAAAGCACCGAGCGCCATAAGGTGCATTAAGACAGGGTCGGATAAGGAGTCAGCTCGGGAATAGCAGGCAGGTCAGAAAGCCCGAGCGCCATAAGGTGCATTAAGACGGAATCTGGGTAGCGATCACCTTTTCCTCAAACTGATCAAGTTAGAAGGCACCGAGCGCCAAACGATGCATTACGACTGAATTTCGCCTGTATCAAGTGCAGAGAGGAACAAAGTGAGAAAGCACCGAGCACCAAACGGCGCATTAAGACTACCTGTAGACGAGGTGTAGTCCTCCACCCCTTTTCGAGGTTAGAAAGTACCGAGCGCCATAAGGTGCATTAGGACTCGCCGGTTTCGGCGGCGACGAACGCGTTTGCCGCGTTGCGTTAGAAAGTACCGAGCGCCATAACGTGCATTAAGACTTGTCTCCTGCGCGCTTCTTGATCTTCTTCAACGCGAGTTAGAAAGCAGCGAGCGCCATAAGGCGCATTAAGGCTCCCCGACCGCCGAGAGTTCCATCTGCAGATTCGACTCGTTAGAACGCACCGAGCGCCAAACGGTGCATTAGGACTTCGGCGTCCCAGCGCTGGTGCTTAGCCTTCTTCTGTGTTAGAAAGAACCGAGCGCCAAACGGTGCATTAAGACACGTGTTCCTGGCCAATTGCGGCGATTTCGGCGGCCATCGTTAGGAAGCACCGAGCGCCACAAAATCTCGCATGCAATTCCCCAGAGCACATATCAACAAGCACCAGGACACCGCAGAACTTCAACGTTCTGACTTCGAATCTTGAAGGACTGTCAGCCGAATTGCATGCGACATTTTCTAACAACCCTGCAAGATGAGCACCAAACGGTGCATTAAGACTTCGCGCGCAGGGTGACCTTGATCGACCGTTCAGTCATAGGTTAGAAAGCACCGAGCACCAAACGGTGCATTAAGACTCAAAAGACGGGACAATACCCAGATAGTCAACAATCACACTAGAAAGCACCGAGCGCCAAAAGGTGCATTAAGACTCCTTCTCGTACTTAGCGATAATGGCAGCACGCTGCGCGTCAGAAAGCACCGAGCACCATAAGGTGCATTAAGACCCGTCGCGATCCTCCCATTCGTGACCATAGAAGTCACCGTCAGAAAGCACCGAGCGCCAAAAGGTGCATTAAAACAGGATGTATGAGCGGATGGTGGGGACGGCGAGGCCGACGTCAGAAAGCACCAAGCGCCAAAAGGTGCATTAAGACTTGTATCCGGCGGGGTTGGCGTTCTTGATCTGTTCGTTAGAAAGCACCGAGCGCCAAAAGGTGCATTAAGACTTGTCGACAACAGGGTCACCCCACATGTACGCATTACGGTCAGAAAGGACCGAGCGCCAAGAGGTGCATTAAGACCCGTTTTCGTCACGACCCACCGAAGCCAACCAATCCTTGTCAGAAAGCACCGAGCACCAAAAGGTGCATTAAAACGTGAGCACCCATGTGCGTGACAGGCCTGAATCATGACGGGTTAGCTAGCACCGAGCGCCATAAGGTGCATTGAGACAGAAATCGGAAGGAACCCAAAGGGCCACCGCCAATCGTGCCAGTAAGTACCGGGTGCCACAACGCGGCTCCACACGAGTTAATCAGGAGACAAGCTCAGTACTGAACTAGCACGCACACGGCTGAGGCCTCCCCGGACCAACCGGGGAGGCCTCAGCAATGCGGGACGCGGCAGGAGAATCTACGACCGCGAACCAGCACCCCTCTTTGACGGATGCCGTCTATCCTCTCCCTTCCACCAGGGCATCCAGGCTCGATACCCATCAGGCGGCGGGGTCAGTGACTCGGGCTCGAAGCCGAGCTCCGCGGGCGTCTCGGGGATGCGGTCGACGAGGAAATACTTATCCTTGTCATCGCAGTGCTCACGCACGATGGTGCGGAACTCGGCGAGCTCGCAGTACAGGACGCCCGTGATCGGATTCCTCCTGTACACCACGATCTTGTACAGCCAGTAGGCGAACAGCGCGACGTTGGCCGCGAGCGCCAGGGCCGCACACGCGATGTTCGCGCGCGGGTCCATGGTCGCGAAGTTGAAGATGTCCGAGGGAGGGACCAAGACCTCGGGCAGGAGGGTGTTCATGGAAATCCAGAAGACCAGCGTGAAGCAGCGGAACCAGATCCACTGCCCCTTCGCCCACGTGAACGCCGGAATCGTGCAGGCGAGCAGCAGGGCGAGCGTGCAGTACCACGTGTAGTCGGCCAGGGAGTTGTACAAGAACGCGTGGTTCCACAGGTCGTAGGCGATCACCCACGGCCACACCATGTCCACCCAGATGAGGCCTCGCACGGAACGCTTCCCGGGCGAGGTAACGATGATCTTACCCAGGCCCGTGATCGTGATGATGTTGAGCAGGCCGGCCGCAGCGGACAGGAGGTTCCAATACCCGCCGATCGTGCGGAAGCCCGTCTCCGGGTCGATGCCCACGTGGCGCTCGGCCAGGTTGGCGGCGACCTCCTGGTACCACTGCTGGGAGTGCAGCTCGGCGCTCACTCCCCGGGCCTCGGGCAGGCCGGCGATCATGTCGATCGTGTGCGCGTCGTTGACGCCCTTCAGGCACTGCCAGTCGGCGCCGCACGCGTAGTACGCATCCGCGTTGACATAAATCGTCAGGTCGCGGATGTTGGCCTCCATGATGTTGACGGCCAGGCCGATCCACAGTGCCACGCCGAGCCAGATCGCGTACTTGTGCGCCTTGACCGGGTTGCGCTTCGCGTACACCAGCACCGTGCCCGTCATTGTGGCGGTCAGGATCATGATCGCGTACTTGCCGAACGGAAACCAGCCCACCATCGGCGTCCCATGGATCCACGCGTAGGGCATGAGGGCGATGCCGCCCACGGTCCACACGGCGAAGATCGTCCAGTTCCACCTCCGATTGATTTCCGCGACGGCGATCTGGGCGGCGAGCACCAGCAGCCAGATGAGATACACCTTGGGAGTCCCCAGCTCCCACAGGAAAAGCGAGTCCACGGCATTCTCCTTCGAACGCACAACCAGGCTAATAGTTGTCGGCTATCATAATCCGAAACACTAACCTAGTGTGCGGGGTTCACCGTCGAATCCCCATCGTTCCGGGGCTCCACACGGGCCAGCGCTAGCGCGGGCGCCCCTCGTCAATTCCTCAAGGAGGAGGACCCATGACACGCCTACCCCGTCGTACCCTCTGCGCTGCCGGCCTCGCCGGAACCACCGCGCTCCTGGGAGGCATGTACGCCTTCAGCCAGCTCAGCGGCAAGGCCACGCCCGAGGAACAGGCCTGGCACTACCCGGGCGACGACCTCATCGACGCCAACTACGACAACGGCTACTCCTCGACCTACGCGATCACGATCGACGCGCCTGCTTACGCGGTGTGGCGCCTCTTCAAGCAGATCGGCGCGGAAAAGTCCGGATCCTTCTCCTCGGAGTTCCTCGAGCGAGTCTTCGCGCGCCTGCCCTTCTTCAACTCCTACGAGATCCAGGAGGAGTTCCAGCAGCCCGACTCGATGATGCCCGGCGACATCGCGGCCTTCGACTTCCACGGCATGTCGATGGAATGGGCGGACGTCGTGCCCGGCAAGTACATGGTCCAGTGGGTCGACACGAAGAACCCGCCCAAAGCGCCCGGCTCCTACGCGTTCCGCTTCCCCGGGATGACACACTTCGCGGCCGCCTGGTGCTTCTACATGGTGCCCCTGTCGGGCGGGCGCACGCGCCTCATCAACCACTGGCGCATCGGCTACGAGCCCGACTCCCCCGCTATGAAGGCCCTGAACTGGATCAACATCGAGTTCATCGGCGGGTGCATGACCCACCTGCAAAACCTCTACGTCAAGCGCGTCCTCGAGTTCAAGAAGAAGCAGCACCTGACAGGCCGCTTCATGCGCGGCATGCTGGGCGGACGCTTCTTCAACTCGGGCACGCCCGCCGGTCGCTACGACGGGACTCCCCTGTTCGAGGACACCTTCACCCAGTGGTTCCGCTACGGACGGTCCGCCCCGGCCGTCACCGAGATCCGCCCACCCGTCACCGACGACCCCTCCTGGCCGCCGACGGGCGCGGACAGCCCGTGGGCGAGCGAGGTCGACGCCTCCTACTTCGACGGCTGGCGTGAGCCGACATTCTCCTGGGAGGAGCAGATCCGCCAGAAGATGGAGCGCACCTACCTGCCCAATTGGGGCAAGGAGCAGCGCTGATGGGCGGCGGCATCACTCCCCCGGACTACCCAACGCTCTTCTTTTTCGAGGTCGGCCAGTGGTGGGACTACGCGATGCTCCTCCTCGTCGTCGCGCTCCTCGCCGGCGCCGCATGGCTGGCCCAGCGCAACATGTGGGTGGTCCTCGCGCTCTTCGTGGTCATACCCATCGCCCTGACCATCTTCTGGTGGCCGCACTCGACGGCGGGGACGGCCTCGGCGGGCTGGTTCCCGATCGTGAAACAGTACTCGGCGCTGGCGGGGTCCCTGTGCCTCGTCGCCCTGCAGGTCTTCCCCAGGCTGCGACACAACCGCTGGTACCTCATCATCCCGCCCGCGATCCTGGCGGTGAACATCGCCGAGGCCGTGGTGCGCGACTTCCAGTGCTACGGGATTCACGGGGTGGATCCCGCCCAGGGGATGGTCACGTGGGGCGGGCCGTGGAACATCATGAACGGCGTCGCGGGAATCCTGAACCTGCTCGCGATCTCCGGGTGGGTCGGGATCTTCGTGTCCAAGGGCAAGGAGCGTGCCATCATCTGGGGCGATCTGACGATCGGGTGGATCATCGCCTACGACCTGTGGAACCTCGCCTACGTGTACAACTGCCTGGCGGACCGCGCGTGGTACTCGGGCGTGGCACTGCTGGCCTCGTGCACGATCCCGGCGCTCATGAAGTTCGGGAGAGGCGCGTGGATCCAGTACCGGGCGTACACGCTCACGCTGTGGTCGGGCGTCGTGCTCACGTTCCCGCACTTCATGCAGGATTCGATGTTCGCCCACCGCAGCGCGCACAACCCCTGGGCGATGTTCATCCTCTCGGCTGCCGCCCTCGTGGCGAACGTGTGGGTGTTCGCGGCGCACGTGCGCACGATCGTCTCCAAGCGGCGCAACCCGTTCACGCAGGAGGTCCACGCCGACGAGGCCACCTACGCCTCGTGGGTCCGCGACCTCGCGTCCGACGAAGACAAGGAGCTCATCGCCGCGCGCCTGGGCACGACGCCGGAGAAGGCGGGCTTTACGTCGGCGAACCGTGGATAAGGAGCAACAATGTTACGCGACTATCCTCCGATCGGATCTGTGCAGATCGGAGAACAATGACGCTCATTGGACGTATTCCCGCGCCAACAAGACCCGATAACAGAGCTATCGAAGCTCCTCCAGAAACTGTGGACGTGCCTTCATTGCATGGATCAGAAGTTCTCCACCGCTATCGAAAATCAAGACGACCATCTCAAGCACGCGTCCAGATTGATCAATGCCCACCACGAGCCAGCGCCCTGGATCGTTCTCATCATCGAGGGGCCGCGAGTTCAAGGCGTGCTCGTAAGCATATCGGACCGCTTCATCAGTAAGCCGGTCACGCACGAAATGTTTGCGCGCGCTGGCGTGGAGTTTAAGCGACATGGGTCCACTCGCGCACGGCTGCGCGTATCGCGTCGGAACGACTATCGATCCCCTCGCGGGCAGCACGTTCCATAAGGGCGTTGAGAGTCTGCGCATCCAAACGCACTGTGACGGCTGCCCCTGGCCCCTTTCCCACCGGAGGACGGCCGGGACGCGGAGGCGGCAGCTTGGTCAGGTCATAGCCGCGCTCAGCCTCATCAGCCCACGCTTGAATCTGCTCGTCACTAACGAACTTTCCATGAAGAAGACGCTCACTCATACAAATATCGTATACGAAATTCATGCCACGCATGGCGACCACCCCATAACATCTTCTTCACTCATTGACGAGGTCGGGGCTGGGTTGCGTTGTCGCGCGCACGCTTGTGCGGCCGGGGTGGAAGAACGTGCATGGTGGTTACTGCGCATTCTTGATGTTTCGTGTCGGTTCTGCGCGTACCCTGAAACAGAAGGGCGCGCTCCCAACGACGGGGGCACGCCGCAGGGCACCTCACCGTGGAGGAGTACAACGCCATGACGGTTCCACCATTATTCGACCACCTCGACACCGCGGATGAGGACCAGCTGCCGCGCGACACCGCGTCGCAGGACGTGGGCTTTGAGGCCAGTGGCGGCCCGGGGGTTGATGACGACGCCCATCCTGCGGGCACCCATCCCCGACTTCGGGCATGGCTGCACGTCGAGCCGTTCTACTGGACGATGCGCGTGGTCTACGTATGCCTCGCCGCAGGAGCCGTCTTCGCCGTCTACATCAACGGGGTTGCCGAAGGCTGGTGGAGAGCCTGGGGCGAAAAACCCAGCGTCGCTGCCACGGCCCCCGCCGCCCAGCCCACGCCCGCACCAACAGTGTCGAGCGAGGCGGCGATGTCGGGCGGCTACCAGATCGGCCCAGACGGCGTCCTCGTACGCCCCGCCCAATACGCCGCAGACACCTACACCAAGCCTGAGTTGCCTGAGGAGGCCAAGGAAAACACCGAAAGAGGCGCAGAAGCAGCCGCAGAACACTACCTCACACTCCTGATCTATTCTTGGAATACCGGCGACACCCAGCCACTTGCCAATATGTCTGACCCATCATCGAACTTTGCAAAGAACCACATTGCCAATACTCAAGAAATGTATACAAATGGCTGGTCATATGGAAACTCAGTAACAGTACAGGAGGTACTTCGTCTTGAAGCAGTTTCATCGCAAGATGGAACGATTCCACCAAATACCGTCGGAGTTCGCTTTCGCGTCAGCGCAAATAATGGAACAAGGTGCAAGGGGCAGAGCATTATTGTTGACGATTCCGAACACAGTTCAACAATTACCTTATTCATGACATGGAAAGATAACCGGCTCTTCATAATTGGGGGTGTAGTTGGGGTCTGAATCCGCCGGTTTCGAGGAGGCAGCGGGTGATGTAGTGGGTGA
>NZ_JASONN010000187.1:0-304 GCF_030217285.1 Pauljensenia sp. UMB3104
CGTCGATTTCATCGCTCAGCAACTTCTGGTATGCAGCATCCTGCTGAGCGAATACCTGGAAGCTGATGCCCTTGTTCTTAGGCTTGCGCGGTCCGTCGTAGTTTTCGTTGGGTACCAAATCAATCTTTTCGTTGTGTACCCACCCATCTTTTTCGGCCAACTTATAGGGGCCTGAGCAGACCGGATTCTGGCCGAACGCCTTCATGTCCTTGTAAGCCACATCAGGAAGCGGGGCAAATGCCTGGTAGCCGAGTCGGTCGGCAAAGTCAGGCGTCGACCCATTTAGTTCCGCAGTAAAGGTAGT
>NZ_JASONN010000188.1:0-304 GCF_030217285.1 Pauljensenia sp. UMB3104
GTATCCATTCCTGAGGCCAGTGACTCCGCATCCTCTTTCGGCTTCGGAACTGGTTCGGTGATTGGTCTGGTCATTGGCGCCCTGGCCGGCCCCATTGGCATGCTGCTGGGGTGGGGTGTGGGCGCGCTCGCCGGATCCACCGCAGACCTGGCGAGTGCGGATGCGCACGAGTTCGCGCTGTCCGAGGTGGCCTCGCGCATGGTTCCGGGATCGAATGTCGTTGTCCTTCAGACCACTGAGGACAATGTTGAGCTGCTCAACGGCGAGGTGGCGCGTCTCGGTGGCGCCGTCATCCGCCGTTCAC
>NZ_JASONN010000189.1:0-303 GCF_030217285.1 Pauljensenia sp. UMB3104
CACCACAGCGCGGACATCCTTGCCCAGCTGGGAGCCCAAAAACAGGTAGTAGGCATCGAACAGAAGTGGAAACGCAACCTTGGGGACTACATGGTCGATGTGTTCCCGGGAATCGAGAAGCTGCCCACTCCGGGGCAACTCGACTCCATGAACGTCGAGCAGGTCGCAGCGCTGAAACCTGACATCGTCATCGTCGCCTCCCAAGCCAATCCCGCAGACCTGAAGAAGCTAGACGGCCTAAAGATCCCCTACGCCACGGTGTCCCTGCGTGCCGAGGGCAAGCAGGAAGAAGCCCAGAACCCG
>NZ_JASONN010000190.1:0-303 GCF_030217285.1 Pauljensenia sp. UMB3104
TTCTGCGTTGGGAATCGTGGACAACGGGCGTCATCATCGAATATCACCTGAAGTGGTTGCCGGCAGGAATGCTCGAGACACCGACTGGAGTGTCACGAGCAGCGCGTTTGGAGCGCATGCGCTCATCGCGTGACATTGAGAAGGTCGCAGAAATCATCGTCACCGCCGTCGGCGGATCCGTGATTGACGAAGACGGTTTCCTCGTCGGTCTTGTGGACGATACCGCAATCGAATAACAGCCCTACTCGGCCAGCTTGCGCCGTTTGTTCGCCTACAGCGCACACGAGCTCTTGCTCAGCCACG
>NZ_JASONN010000191.1:0-303 GCF_030217285.1 Pauljensenia sp. UMB3104
CGAAATTCCTTGTCGGGTGAGTTCCGACCCGCACGAAAGGCGTAACGATTTGGGCACTGTCTCAACGAGAGACTCGGTGAAATTTTAGTACCTGTGAAGATGCAGGTTACCCGCGACAGGACGGAAAGACCCCGTGGAGCTTTACTGTAGCCTGATATTGAAATTCGGCACAGCTTGTACAGGATAGGTAGGAGCCTTTGAAACGTGAGCGCTAGCTTACGTGGAGGCGTTGGTGGGATACTACCCTAGCTGTGTTGGCTTTCTAACCCGCACCACTTATCGTGGTGGGAGACAGTGTCAGGC
>NZ_JASONN010000192.1:0-302 GCF_030217285.1 Pauljensenia sp. UMB3104
CATCCGGGTGGACACAAACCGAACGCGGTGAGGTACGTCCTAGCGACGGAGCGCTGTCAGGACGCGCAGAATCAACGCCCTACTCGGAATCCTACGCGGGATCCGCCGGTGTTCCGGGCACGAGCGGGGCACCACTCGGAGGCGCAAGCACAGGGCCCGAGGCCTGAACCTGCACGGGAGCACCCTGGGGCGGCGCGGGCTGAGTCGTCGGCATCTGCACGGGAGCACCCTGGGGCGCAGCGGGCTGGGCCGGTGCCGCCGCATGCGGGTAGTAGCCGACCGGGGCAGCGCCAGGAGCGGGC
>NZ_JASONN010000193.1:0-302 GCF_030217285.1 Pauljensenia sp. UMB3104
GCCCTACGCGAACGACGTCGCCGTGGTCACCGGCATGACCCCCGCCTCCATCGGCGGCGCGGTCGTGGGCGGCCTGCTCGCCGGTGGCGCGACGGTCATCGCGACCTCCTCGTCGATCTCCGCATCGCGCCTGGCTTTCGCCAAGGAGCTCTACCGCACGCATGCCGCTGGCGGCGCGAAGCTGTGGCTGGTTCCCGCCAACCTGGCCTCCTACCGCGACGTGGACGCGCTCGTGGAGTGGATCGGCACCGAGCAGACCAAGTCCGTGGGCGCCGACGTCAAGGTGACCAAGGAAGCCCTGG
>NZ_JASONN010000194.1:0-302 GCF_030217285.1 Pauljensenia sp. UMB3104
TTCGTCCAATCTCATAAATCCTGTAATTAAATCAATATTAGGTGCTACAGATATAATGTCTACTTCTCCACCCATATATACATTAGCAATAGTACCTTTTGTAGGATAAATATTAAAATAATGTGTAAGATTACACTGATGGTCTTCATCAGCTGCCAGGACTTTATAACCTTGTTCTGCTAACTCAGCAGCCATCATCAATAACGCAGTTGTTTTCCCTGCTCCTCCCTTTATAGCTGCAAATGTAATAATTTTCATCTAACTTCTCCTTGCATTATAATTATAAACATATACCTTTCTAT
>NZ_JASONN010000195.1:0-302 GCF_030217285.1 Pauljensenia sp. UMB3104
ATGGGGATAATGAATTTTTTCTTTTTCATAATCAATCCTCTTTTATTCTTTTTTGATTCTATTATACAAGATTTTTTGGTAAAATAAAACTTTATTAAGCAAACTTTATCTTATCGTTCGCTAAAATTGTTCTAAAAAGAAAAATATTCTAACTTTTACATTAGAATATCTTATTTCACAAACATTATTTACAAACTTCTACCTTGTGAGTTTATCTGTGCCATTAAGTTCTTCAGCCCTGCCACTCCCACGGTATCACCCGCATTTTCAAAACACACCAGTGCTTTTTGAGCATCAGATTT
>NZ_JASONN010000196.1:0-302 GCF_030217285.1 Pauljensenia sp. UMB3104
TTGAAGCAAACCCTCTTTCATGTCTTCTTGATCGTGTCCAATAAAAGTCAACCCTAAGTCAATAAAGAGCAGAGGACTTTTAGACAATCCTTTCTCTTGTATCAATGTCACTTCTGTTTGTGTCGCTTTCAGATAGTTTCCGCCGATAGAAGTTACGCCAAACGATAGGAGAAAGGTGAAAAAGATTAGGATAAATTTCTTCCATTCCTTTTTGAACAACAGCACCATAAAACCTGCCATAATAATAATCAACACAGTTGGTCGTATCAGCACTGCAAGCCCACTTATCAAACCTAATCCGA
>NZ_JASONN010000019.1:0-38036 GCF_030217285.1 Pauljensenia sp. UMB3104
CCACCAACTACCAACTCCGAATGCTCCTCATCGCAGGAGGCCTAGACGCCTCCACCCACACTCAACTCTGAAGAGCCGCATAACCTATCCGCATGTGCGCAACCTATCCGCGTAAGGGGCTGGATTGGGCCGGGACGCGTGCACTGGCTGCTGAGATGCAACCTCTCCTCACCGCGGCCACGGCCATGGAGTGGTTTCCCAACAATGTCGCATGCAATTCCCCTGAGATTGCTTCAAACATTGAATTCACGTCGTTGGAATTGCAACGTTTGTGGGCGGTGCCGTTTATTCGGGCGGCCGAATTGCATGCGACTTTTGGAGAGAGTGCGGCTGTCGTGCCCGGAGCGCGCCCGCCGAACGCGCGAGCCGAGCCCACCCGCGACAGAACCTCCCGGTTCAGCCGATCAACGTCGACTGGTGGTGCACCATGACCAGGCGCGCCTCGCCAGACGTTGCCGGTGCCCACACGCTGGATTCCAGCGACGCGCCGCCCTCCCAACGCACCCGGTAGCGGGTCAGGAACGCCCCGCCCAGGTTGTGCGCGTCGATGCGGCCGATGGACGGCGAGGCAGGAGAGGGCCCCGCCAGCGTCGTCGTCGCGCCGCCGCCCGGCCAGATGCGCGTCGTGCGCTCGTCGGTCATGGCCGCCAGCGCCTCCTCATCGCCGCCGGTCCACGCCAGGATGAACTCGCGCTCGCGGGCGACCGCGTCCTCCGTGGTGATCGCGGGCTCACTCACGGACGAGGCCGGGGCCGCCTCCGCGGGTTCGGTCGCCTCAGTGGGTGCGGAGAAAACGCTGGGATGAGAACGGAAAGTCGACGTCGTGGCCTCGTCGGTGCTGGCCTCGTTCGTGGCGGTCGCGTGTGAAGCAGACGCGCTCTCCGGCGTGTCAGAAGCAGTGGGAGAATCGTGCGTCTCGATCAACGAGGACGCAGCGGCAGCGCCCCCGGACGCCTGATCCGCCGACGCCTGATCCGCAGACGCGGACCCGCGCGACCCGTGGGCACCGCCCCCAAACCCCGGGCCAGGCTCGGGTGTGCGCCCAGCCTGGTAGGCCTCGGCACACGCGCGCGCGAGGTCGTCGGCGCGTTCGTTCATATGGTGCCCAGCGTGGCCCTTGACCCACTCGAAGGTGACGCGGCGCCCTTCCATGGCGCGGTCGATCTCCTGAATGAGCTCCAGGTTCTTGATGGGTTTCTTGTCGGCCTTCGTCCAGCCGCGCTTCTTCCAGCCGAGCCGCCACTTGGACACGACGTTGATCGCGTACTGCGAGTCGGCGAGGATGTGCAGCTCTTCGCCGGTCTCGGCCGTGGCCTCGAGCAGGCGCAGGATGGCGGTCAGCTCGCCGAGGTTGTTGGTGCCCTGCGGCCAGCCGCCCGCGTCCCACGTGTCCTCGTCCACGTACCAGGCCCACCCCGCGGGCCCGGGATTGCCGAGGGAAGAACCGTCTGCCGCCGCCGTAATCGTCATGCCCTCATCCTATCGGCATCCCGCTTGCCTGATCGGAAGGGGGACGAGGCCGGGGCTCGGTGTCGCTGTCCCGCGCGGTAGGTGGGCCTGGGATCGGGTGATCGGGTGTCGTGCCCTAGACTCGGATGCGGGCACATGATGCGCCCGTTAGCGCAGTGACGAGAATGGATCAGGACGATGAAGCCGCATACTGACGAGCCGCTGACCGGTGGTAGCCGTGCGAAGACCCGCAAGGGATCGCTCAGCCGCAAGGGCGTGCGCCGGTCCGGTGTCGGCGCGGCAGCACTGTCGATCGTCATGCTGATGTCGAGCTGTGTGTCTCAGGGGGCGGTGACGGAGAAACGGGCTGATCAGCTGAGTGTGGGGGATGCGGTGATCGCTGTGCGGCTGAGCGAGGGAAAGTTCTCGGCGGGACTTCCGGACCCGCCGGAAGACAACTGGATCGTGCTGCTGGACGCGCAGGGGCGGGGGCAGGCGACCCGTATCGAGGCGAAAAGGTACGGCACTGTCGCTTTCTTGTGGACTGATCGTGGTCTCTCCTTTGGGGCGCCGGATAAGGAATACGTGACGACCGATCAGGGAACGCAGGAGATCGATGTTAAACAACCGTCGATCTCTGAGTATCAACGCTTCTTGCTCCCGGACGGGAGAATTGCTGTCGTAGCTTTGGGCGAGGGGATCAGGGTCGACACGATCCACCCTCATGGGCGCATTGAGACGACGGAAATCCCCGATACTAGGGGTGAGATTGGGCAGTGTGGGCAGCACATTGTTGGGATCACCGATACTGAGGATTCTGAGAGCATCAGGTCGGCGGCGTTCGAGGCCTATGCAGCCCAGTCGGGCGGTGACATGCCGGAGAATGTTGCTGCTGTGATTCAGATCGATGAACCCAATGGTGATGTTCCCCGACTCCTTGCGGTGGCACCTGCGATTGATGGCCTGCTGACGGGTCGGATGAGTGTTCCGTGCGACGGGAACGTCATCACGGTGCTGAGTATTCAGCAGGAAGACCCAGCCGCTGTGCGTAATGGCACAAGGCAGCCATTCGATGGGGTTTTGGTCCTGCAGCGATGGGATCTGACTACAGGGCAGCGCACGATCATTCCTGTACTCGATGAAGCAGGACAGCCCATCGAAACGGATCAGGATAATTTCCTCTACTATTCTCGAGCGATCCGGGTGGGGGATGAGTACCGGTTTGTGACGAAGAAAGGCAACGCCTACGCGGTTGATGTGACGAGCGGCAACGCCAGGCACCTTTTCTCGATTCCATCGGAGAAAACTCGCAACCCAGCGGTGTTCCAGGTGAGTGAGACCGGCGTGTATGTGCTCGAGCAGAATGATGATGAGGACGTCCTCACTCTTTCGTACCAGCCGTGGGATGGGGGCGGCAAGCGTGTGCTCTTGACAACGGGCACAATGTCGCGCTACCTCGTGGAGCGAAATCTGCTGATGGGGTACAGGCGCAGCATTGAGTCCTTCGCGCTGCGCCCGGGCTGGGATGGCGGCGCCCAGTAACGCTGTCTGTCTGTCCGGGGTTCGCGCTCGGTCGGGACGTAACTCGATGGGACGAGGCTGGGGCCGCCCGGGCCTCGTGCCCTAGACTCTGGGGTGGGCGTGGAAGCGCCCGCTGCCGCGAGGAGAGGGAAGATACGCATGGGGGAACGCCTCGACGAGCTTTGTGAGACGGCTGCCGACGAACAAGAGAACGGTCGTTCGAAGAAGTCGAGGCACGCCCGCCGATGGGCGCTTCTTGTCGTCGTGCTCTCGGTTGCCGCGCTGGCGTGGAGCTGCGTTTTTCATGGGAACTTAACCCGAAAGCCGGTCGGTTTCCTCACGACGAACGATGCGGTGATCGCGCTGCGGCTCGGGGGCGGCAGGACGACGGCGGGTGATGATAAACCGTACTACGACGGCTGGATTGTGCTCCTCGACGCGCAGGGGCGAGGCCAGGTGGCATCCGTCGACGAGATAAACGGCGGAGACGTGCTGTGGAGTGACCGTGGCGTCTTCTACGGTTCGCCGAGCCAGGACTACGTGACGACGGACAGCGGGACGCAGCAGACCACGTGGCAGTTCACTCGCCGCGGCGATGTTCAACGCTACGCGCTCCCAGATGGAGCACTTGTTGCCGTGCGGCGGGAAAGCAACGACTACCACATCGGCACCCTCTTCCCTGACGGAACTCACGCGAGTGTCGAAACTGAAGGTGTCGGCCGTGGCATCGGACAGTGTGGCGGCCGGATCGTGGCGATCACGACTACTGAGAAGTCCGAGAGCATTAAGTCGGCGGCTTTCGAGGCCTACGCTGCCCAGTTCGGCGGTGGTGATATGCCGGAGGCTCTGGAGGTGGTTGTTCAGCTCAACGACTTTGACGGTGATGTTCCCCCGGTCCTTGCGGTTGCGCCTATGGGTGAGGGCTTGTCCTCGAACCAGCACATGTTCGACTGCGAAGGGGAGGTCATCACGGTGCCCAGTGCGCAGAAGAATGGCGAACGGGAATGGCTCGTTCTCCAGCGGTGGGACCTGTCGACGGGGCAACGCACGATTATTCCCGTGGTCGATGAGGATGGGAACGCTATCGAGCTGGGTGAAGACCTGGGTGTTTCCGATAGTGAAGCGATTCGCGTGGGTAACGAGTACAGGTTCGTGTCGTGGGGTGGGGATGCTTTCGCTGTCGACCCGGCGAGTGGCCAGGGACGTTACTTGTTTTCGCTTGATACGCCAAGGTATGGGCCGGACGGATACTTGGTGACCTTCCAGGTGACCGAGACCGGCGTCTACGCGCTGACGGATCGCCGAACTGACCGCGTCGTGACCCTCTCGTACAGGCCCTGGGAAGGCGGCGAGTGGCGTGACATCTTCACGACCCGTGACCTGGCTTATTACCTCAACGAAGGCTATATCTCGAGTGCCTTGGACATTCAGTCCTTCGCGGTGCGTCCGGGGTGGAACGGCGGCGCCCAGTAACGCGTGCAGCCGCGCGGCACAGTGACGCAACACGAGAGGGGCGGTCTTCCAACGAAGACCGCCCCCACCCGTTACACCGTGACGCCCACCTGGCCCAGCGCGAAGGCGAACTCCTCGCAGCGCGCCGCCCAACGGCCCTCGCGCCCGGAGGGGCCGGCGTGCCCGGCGACCATCTCGGTGCGCAGGATGATCGGACGCTCGAGCGGGTCGCGGGCGGGCGCAGACCCCCCGGCCTCGTCCGTGGAGGGAACCTGGCCGGTGGCCTCGCGCAGGCGCTGCACCCACTTGGTGGGCTCGACGAACTCGACGCGCGTGTCGTTGACCGACGTCGTCGCCATGATCGCGGGCAGGAGCGCGCCGTCGGGCACGTTCTCATACGGCGTGTAGCGGCTCATCGCGTCGAACACTGCGCGCGAGGTCAGCGGATTGCCCCACTCCTCCCACTCGCCCACGGTGAGCGGCAGGGACGGGTCCAGGATCGTCGAGAGCGCGTCCACGAAGGGCACACCCGCCAGAATCGCGCGGAAGCGGTCGGGGGCGGCGTTGGTGACCGCGCCCATGAGGAGGCCTCCGGCGCTGCGGCCCTCCGCGACCAGGCGGCCGGGCGCCACCCACCCGGAGTCGACCAGCCAGTCGGCCACGTCGATGAAGTCCGTGAAGGTGTGCTCCTTGACCAGCTCCTTGCCGTCCTCGTACCAGGCGCGGCCCATCTCGCCGCCGCCGCGCACGTGCGCGATCGCGTAGACGACGCGGCGCAGGATCGGCAGACGCAGGGTCTCGAACTCGGGGTCGTAGCTGACCTCGTACGAGCCGTACCCGATCTGCCAGCCCGCGTGCGTGCCGTCTGGACGCGCGTCGCGGTGATGGATGAGGGTGACGGGGATACGGGTCGCGCCATCGCGCGCGAGCACCCACACGCGCTCCTCGACGAACTCGGCGGGGTCCCAGCCGGGCGCCTCGTGGGTGCGCAGAGTTCGCACGCTCAGGGCCGCGGTCTCGCTTGTGTCCTCGGGGGACGAGGCCGGGGCCAGGTCCGGCAGAGCAACCTCCGCGACCGTCGGGGGCACGGTCTGTGACTGGAACTCAACCCGAAGCGGATCCTCCCACGGGGTCGGCACGGTCGCGATCGTGCGCACCGGGGCGTCGACCTCCACGCGCCGCCACGTGGGTGTGGGCTCGCGGCGATCCCACACGTCGACCTGCGTCAGCGAGTCCGAACGCAGCGAGAGCGCCACGTAGTCCATGTGGGCCTCGACGTCGGTGATGCGCTCGCCGGGGCCGGGGCTGCGCAGCGGCTCCCAGGACTCGAACGGCGTGAGGGGCGCGGGCTCATCCTCCGGCAGGGGAGTGCCCGGCGTGCGATCCGCCAGGGCCTGGCGACTATACGCGGGGGAGGAGGCGACGCCGAGGCGCGCCAACGCCTCGGGCGACCCCCCTTCGGGCAGCATCGCCTGCGCGAGCGCACCCTCCTGCGTCAGCCCCGTATGCACGATGAACAGGCGATCCCCCGCCGAATCCGCCGACACCAGCGTGCGGGCGCGCGCCGGCATGAGCGGCAGTGGGCGCACCGACGGGTGGGCGGGCAGCCACAGCCACGCGCGGCCCGCCGTCGACGACGACGAATGAATGACGACGTGCCCAGGGAAACCCGAGGGAGCGAACCCCATCTCGAAGCCTTCGTCCGGCTCGACCAGCAGCAGCTCGTCGGCCTCGCGAGGCGTGCCCACGCGGTGCAACCACACGTCGCACGCGCGCCACGCGTCATCCACGCCCATGTAGATAAAGGAAGCGGAATCATCCGCCCACGCGAAGCCGTAGCCTGCGTCCACCACGGCCTCGTCGATGACCCGGCCCGACGCCTCCTGCACGACCCACGTGTAGCGCTCATCCCCGCTCGTGTCCCGCGCCCACGCGATCAGGTGCCCATCCGGGGACGGGTACAGGTCCGCCAGGCGGAAAAACTCCTGCCCGCGCGCCCACTCGTTCTCATCGACGAGGAGCTCCTCACCCCGCGTGGGCACGCCCGGCTCGGGGACGAGCGGGATCGGCGCCCCGGCCTCGTCGCGCTCCACCGGCGCGCGGTGATGCGTCGCGTAGGACTGGCCCTCCGTGAAACGACGGAAGTACCAGAACTCGCCCTCGCGGATCGGAACCGTCACGTCGGTGAGTGCCGTGGAGGCCTTGACCTCCTCCACGAGGCGTGCGGCCGCCTCGCGCGTCGGCGCCGTCACCGCGTCCGCCCACGCGTTCTCCGCCTCCAGGTGCGCGCGCACCTCGGGGTCCTCGCCGTCACGCAACCAATCCCAGGGGTCATCAAAATGCTGCCCGAACTGGTCGCGCACCCGATACCCGTAACGCTTCGGAGCGACCGGGGGAGTGTGTGGCGAGGCCTGGGGTGTCTGTTGCGGGGTCGTCTCAGTCATGGGAACCATCTTAGAGGTGGGCCAACTGATGAGGATCCACGAAACAGCGGCGCGACCGTGCGAGACTAGGGGGGTGAACGACGAACAAGCTCCCTTGCGCGGATCCGCTGCCGCGCTCGAACCCGCGGCGCTCGCGGACCCCTCCGCCCCTTTTACTCAGGCTGGCGCCCGCGGACAGGTGAACGAGGAGCCCGCCCCGGCCTCGTCCCTCACTCAGGCTGGCGCCCGAGGGCAGGGTCAAGGGGGAGCGGCCTCGGCCTCGTCCCTGAGCCTGACGCAGCGACTCCTCGCCTGGGTGCGCGAGTTCATCCAATTCGGCATGGTCGGCGCCACCGCGTACATCGTCGACGCCGGACTGTTCAACCTGCTCCAGCACGGGCCGCTCGGCGTGCTCGCCGGGCACCCCAACACCGCGCAATTCGTCGCCGCCGCGACCGCGACCCTGTACTCGTGGATCGCCAACCGCCTGTGGACCTACCGAGGCCGCACACAGGAAAACGCCACCCGCGAAGCCATCCTCTTCTTCTTCGCCAACGCCTGCGGCATCGGCATCACCCAGTTCTGCCTCCTGTTCACCCACCACATCCTCGGGTACACCTCGGCGCTGGCAGACAACATCGCCGCCTACGTCGTCGGCTTCGCCCTGGGCACAGCGTTCCGCTTCTTCTTCTACCACTACGTGGTCTTTACAGGACATACGCGCGCGTAGGTTCACGGCGCGGCGGTAGGGTCGAAACGTGAAGGAAACGCCAGAGCACTACCCGACCCCCGAAGAATCCATCGCCACGATGGTCACCATCGACGACACCGCCCTCGTGTTCGAAGGCGGCGGCATGCGCAACGCTTACACGGCCGCGCTCGTGAGCCGACTCATCGCCGAAGGCATCAACTTCCCCCACATTTCCGGGGTTTCCGCGGGGTCCAGCCACCTGTGCAACTTCACCTCCCGCGACGCTCAGCGTTCCCACGACACCTTCGTCGACCTCGTCGAAGACCCCGAATTCGGCGGCCTCAAGCACTTCCGCAAGGGACACGGCTACTTCAACGCCGAGTACATCTACCAGCAGATCTGCTACCCCGACGGCGCCCTTCCCTTCAACATGGATACCTTCCTGGCGAACCCGGCGACCACCCGCGTCGCCACCTTCAACGCCTCGCGCGGGCAGGTCCGCTGGTTCTCCAAGGAAGAAATGAGCACCCTGGACACGCTCGGCCCCATCATCCGCGCCTCCTCTACGCTGCCGATCCTCATGCCGGCCGTCGAGATCGACGGCGACACCTACGTCGACGGCGCGCTCGGGCCCAACGGCGGTCTGCCCTTCGACCAGCCCCTGCGCGAGGGCTACCGCAAGCTCCTTGTCGTCCTCACCCGTCCCCGCGACTTCGTGAAGGGCCCCATGCCCGCCAGCGTCGGCGCCCTCCTGCGTACCGCCTACCATTCATTCCCGTCCGTGTTCGAGGGCGTGGCCTTGCGCACCGACCGTTACAACGCGGGCCGCCGCTTCCTCTTCGAGCTCGAGGAACGAGGTCAGGCCTACGTGTTCGCACCCGACAACCTGTGGATCAACAACACCGAATCGCGGCGCGAGCGCCTGGAGGCGACCTACCGTGCCGGCCTGGTCCAGGCTGTCCGCGAAATGCCTGCGATCAAGGCGTTCCTGGGGCTGTAGGCTTTCCGTTTCCTGCGGCGGTGCTTGGGGCGCCGCCGGTGTTTCGGGCGCCGTCGGGCCTTGCTGTCCGCTTGGCTTGGTCGCTGTGTGTGCCCGTGGGCGGTGCCTCCTGATCTCCGGCGTTGCTTCGTCCTGCCGGATGTTCGGCTTTGCTTTGTTCCGCCGGATGTTCGGCGTTGCTTCACCTCGCCTGATTTCCGGCCGCCGCGGGGCCTGCCCGCCCGCGAGCCGGCCGCGCAGCGAGCTTCGCTCGGCGCGTCGTCTCGAAGCCCGGCTAGGTCCCGCAGGCCCCGCGGCGACCTCCAATCGGGCGTGGCTGTCGTTCGTGTGTTGCCGCCCTGGCCCTGCCGCCGCCCACCGGCGCCGCGGCCAGGCCCCGTAGACCAGGCGGTTCGGTTCTTTGAAACCCCTGTCGCCTTTGCGAGCTTGTGCCCGCGTGGGGTTGAAACCGGTGTCGCCTTCGCGGGTGAGAAACGGGTGTTTTTGGCGCGTTTTTCGGTCGAAGAGGTGTTGTCGGTTTCAGCGTCGCCATTGTGCTGTGTCTTGTGCGCGAAAAAGTTCGCCCTGCTCGGCTTGGCGTGGGTGTGAGCGCGAAAAAGTTCGCCCGGCGCACCCAAAATGGCCTAAAATCAGCGTTTTTTGGCGTGCTGGGCGAACTTTTTCGCGGAAGTGCCGTTGGAGGGGCTGTGTTGGGCGAACTTTTTCGCGGTGAGCCCGAGAAGGCGGGTTGTTGGGCGAGTTTTGTTGCGGTGCTGTGGTCTTGTGCGTTCCCGGCGGCACGTTGGTGTCATGAAAGCCGCCAATCTAGGGGCGCGTACCGAAATTCGCATGCAATTCACTGCGAGCATCATGCTGGTTTGTGTTAGTTCGGGATGCTGTGTCACTTGTGTTTTGGAATTGCATGCGGAATTGGGGGAGGGCACGTTACTGGGGTGAGGTGGGGTGTTGGTGCGTGACTTTTTTCGCCCTGCTCGGCTTGGTGGTGGTGGAAGCGGTACAAAACTCTCCCTGCTGGCTCAAAGTGGGCCGAAAAGGGGTATTTCGGGCGTGCCGGGAGAGTTTTGTACCGGGTGGGCCCTACGAGGCCGCGTGCTGGGAGAGTTTTGTACCGGTTGGGCCCTACGGGGCCGTGTGCTGGGAGAGTTTTGTACCGGGTGGGCCCTACGGGGCCGCGTGCTGGGAGAGTTTTGTACCGGCACCGGCCTCGCGTGCGGTACAAAGTTCTCCCTGCGTGGCTTGTTATTGGCGTGAGCGTGAAAAGATTCTCCCTGCGTGCGGAAAGTGGGCCGAAATCGGCGTTTTTGTGTGTGCGGGGAGAGTTTTGTACCGGGTGATCCCTCTGGGCTGCGTGCTGGGAGAGTTTTGTACCGGTGGAGGCTTCGTGGCGTGGCGCTAGGGATCGTTGCGAGTCGACTGTGGGAACCAAGGGGTCTGCAGCCAGGGCTGCAGGCCGCATGGATGCATCCGTTTCGGTGGTACTCGGTATAACTGGTCGCTGTCCAGCAATTTCGCATGCAATTCACTGCGAGCATCATGCTGGTGTGTGTTAGTTCGGGATGCTGTGTCACTTGTGTTTTGGAATTGCATGCGAAATTGGGGGAGGGCACGTTACTGGGGTGGCCGATGGTGTGCTGGGTGTGCACGGGCAAAGAGTATTAGGGGACGCGTTGGTAAAGAGAATGGAGGCACGCGCCAGCAGCGAGATCGGGCGTGCATCGGCCCATATCTCGTGCATCGGTCCGTATCTCGCGCACCGGTCCATATCTAGGGGTGCCCTCCTGGATCTAGGACGCATATGGGCACCTCTACCTAGGGCCCGCATCTAGGGCCCGCATCTAGGGCCCGTATCTAGGGCCCGCACCGGCGCCTCGATGTAGGGATCATTGGCCATCGGGGAAGCCTTCTTGGTGTCCTGTTTGTCTCTCCGCGACCGCCTTTCCGCAGGATTCCAGCGATTTCGCCGAAAATGCCACTCACCCCTATATCTAGGGGCGCTTAGTCGCCAACGACCCCTAGATGTGCGGGTGCGACACGCCCAAGGCCGCCGCCAAAGAGTGTGACGCTCGACATTTTTTGGGTGGTTGGCAGGTGGTTATACACAGGGTGGTGATGCGTCCGTCCACAGGGTGCACAGGTGCGTGTGGGGGTGGTGGAGGCCCCTCAATGTGCTCGTAGGTTAGCGACAAACCCCAATGTTTGCGCGCATCTTCGCGCACCTGCGCGAAGGGGGCGACAAACCGCAACGACCCCTCCGAGATCCTGACCGCCCGCTCCATCCACAGACCCTTCTGTCCTCGTCCACAGTCGGGGCGTCGCACACAACATCTAGGGGTCGCTTGCGCGGGTGGCCACGAGGTGTAGTGTTGTCGTGTTCGCGGCGAACGAGCCGCTAGTAAGTCAACACAGGATGCCAACGTCCGGCCTTGAGCCGCAAGGAGACACGAACATGTCGATCACCGTTTACTCCAAGCCCCGCTGCCCCCAGTGCGACGCGACCTACCGCGCCCTCGACAAGCAGGGCGTCTCCTACGAGAAGATCGACGTCACCCAGGACGCGGAGTCCCTCGCCTTCATTAAGGGCCTCGGCTACCAGCAGGCCCCCGTCGTCGTGGCCGGCGAGGATCACTGGTCCGGCTTCCGCCCCGACCGCATCAAGGCCGTCGCCGCCGCAGCCGCCCCCCTGGCGCTGCAGGCCTGAGTCTGGCCGATAAGCCCCGGCCGCGAGGCCGGGGCTTTCGTATATCCGGGCAGGGACGAGGCCGGGGCTCGCTCGCTTGAAAAGGGCGCGCACGCGCTCACGGGAGTGGGGGAGTGAAGCATCGGCAGGGCCGGGGAAAATCGCTGACCAGATGGCCTTGCGCGTGCGCCGGCAAGCGGCGCACGAGCCCGCCGCAAGCAGCGCGCGCACACGCCGAGCCGCACGCGTCGATCATCCCACATGGGACACGCGAGCCAGGGGAGCCCGCCCGGGCCTCGTCAGTGAGACACTAGAGATTCAGCATCCCGCCAAGCAGGAAGGATCATCATGGGCATCGTCGTCTACTTCTCGTCGGCGACGGGCAACACCCGCCGTTTCGTCGAAAAGCTCGGCCTCCCGGCGGCGCGAATCCCGTTGCTTCCCAAGGATGAACCCCTGCACGTGACCGACGAGTACGTGCTCGTTGTGCCCACTTACGGCGGCGGAAATATTAAGGGAGCGGTGCCCAAACAGGTCATCAAGTTCCTGAACGACCCCGACAATCGTGCCCTGTGCAGGGGCGTCATCTCGTCGGGCAACACTAACTTCGGCAAGGCCTACTGCATCGCGGGCGACATCATCGCGGCCAAGCTGGGGGTCCCCCACATGTACAAGTTCGAGCTCCTCGGTACACCCGAGGACGTCTCCAGAGTTCGCGAAGGACTGGAACAGTTTTGGCAGAAAACTACACCGACACAGGCGTAGAGGAAGCTCCCTCCCCGGAGCTGGACTACCACGCGCTGAACGCGCAGCTTAACCTGTACGACGCGAACGGACACATCCAGTTCGACGCGGACCGTGCGGCGGCTCGCCAGTACTTCCTCCAGCACGTCAACCAGAACACGGTGTTCTTCCATGACCTGGAAGAGAAGTTGAAGTACCTGGTGGACGAGGGCTACTACGAGAAGCACGTCCTGGACCAGTACGACTTCGCGGACATTAAGGAACTGTACAAGCAGGCGTACGCCCACAAGTTCCGCTTCCCGACGTTCCTGGGCGCGTTCAAGTACTACACGTCGTACACGCTCAAGACCTTCGACGGTAAGCGCTACCTGGAGCGCTTCGAGGATCGTGTCGCCATGGTGTCCCTGTACCTGGCGCGCGGCGACATTGAGCTGGCTCGCAGCTTCGTGGATGAGATCATGACGGGTCGCTTCCAGCCGGCCACCCCGACCTTCCTCAACGCTGGCAAGGCGGCGCGCGGCGAGCTGGTTTCCTGCTTCCTGCTGCGCATCGAGGACAACATGGAGTCGATTGCGCGCGGCATCAACTCCGCCCTGCAGCTGTCCAAGCGCGGCGGCGGCGTCGCCCTGCAGCTGACGAACCTGCGTGAGTCGGGCGCCCCGATCAAGAAGATCCAGAACCAGTCCAGCGGCGTCGTGCCCGTCATGAAGCTGCTCGAGGATTCCTTCTCCTACGCGAACCAGCTGGGTGCGCGTCAGGGCGCGGGCGCCGTGTACCTGCACGCGCACCACCCGGACATCATGCAGTTCCTGGACACCAAGCGCGAGAACGCGGACGAAAAGATCCGCATCAAGACGCTGTCCCTGGGCGTCGTCATCCCGGACATCACGTTCGAGCTGGCCCGCAAGAACGAGGACATGTACCTGTTCAGCCCCTACGACGTGGAGCGCGTCTACGGCGTGCCCTTCTCCGAGATTTCGGTGACGGAGAAGTACCACGAGATGGTGGACGACGGTCGTATCCACAAGAAGAAGATCAACGCGCGTCGCTTCTTCCAGACGATCGCGGAGATCCAGTTCGAGTCCGGCTACCCCTACATCGTCTTCGAGGACACGGTGAATAAGGCGAACCCGATCAAGGGCCGCATCACCATGTCGAACCTGTGCTCGGAGATCCTCCAGGTGTCCGAGGCCTCGACCTACAACGACGACCTGTCCTACGCCCACGTCGGCAAGGACATCTCCTGCAACCTGGGCTCGCTCAACATCGCGAAGACCATGGATTCCCCGGACTTCTCCAAGACGATCGAGATGGCGATTCGCGGTCTGACGGCCGTCTCGGACCTGTCGGACATCGGCTCGGTGCCGTCGATTGCCCGCGGTAACGCGATGAGCCACGCGATCGGCCTGGGCCAGATGAACCTGCATGGGTACCTGGCGCGCGAGCGCGTGCACTACGGGTCCGAGGAGGCGCTCGACTTCACGAACATCTACTTCATGACGGTCCTGTTCGAGGCCATCAAGGCCTCGTGCAAGATTGCGCGCGAGCGCGGCGAGACCTTCGAGGGCTTCGAGGAGTCGAAGTACGCGTCGGGCGAGTTCTTCCGCAAGTACATTGACGAGGAGTGGGCTCCCACCACGGACAAGTGCCGTGAGCTGCTCGCCGCCTCGTCGATCAAGGTCCCGACCCAGGCGGACTGGGAGGCCCTGGCTGCCGACGTGGCCAAGTACGGCATGTACAACCAGAACCTGCAGGCTGTGCCTCCGACGGGTTCCATCTCGTACATCAATAATTCGACGTCGTCGATTCACCCGATCGTGTCCCGCGTGGAGATCCGCAAGGAAGGCAAGATCGGCCGCGTCTACTACCCGGCGCCGTACATGACGAACGAGAACCTGGAGTACTACCAGGACGCGTACGAGATCGGCCCGGAGAAGATCATCGACACCTACGCGGTGGCCACCCAGCACGTGGATCAGGGCCTGTCGCTCACGCTGTTCTACCCGGATACGGTGACGACGCGTGACCTGAACAAGTCTTACATTTACGCGTGGAGGAAGGGCATTAAGACCCTGTACTACATGCGCCTGCGCCAGATGGCCCTGGAGGGGACCGAGGTCGAAGGCTGCGTGTCCTGCATGCTGTGACGTCACGCCCGTGTGTCGGGTGGTGCGGGGGTCGGGAAACCGGCCCCCGCGCCGTTTTATGGGGGACGAGGCCGGGGCTGAGGGGCCGGGAAATGGGGGGTGATGGCGCGTGAGAGCGTCGTCGTTTATTCGGATTTTCGAGAAAGCGCTCGTATGATGTGGGGGTATATCCCCTCACATCTTCTTCTCGGAGCAAGCGATGAGTGATCTGACGAATCCCTACGGCGTTGATCGCGCGAACCAAGGCGGCTATGGGCAGCAGGACACGTACGGTGCGCAGTCGGCATACGGGTCCCAGGCCTCGTATGGGGGAGCGTCCCCGTACGGCGCGGGGCAACCGGGGTATGGTGCGGGGCAGCCTCCGTACGGCGCGGGGCCGGGCATGCCGGGCTACGGGCAGCCGCAGGGCTATGGTCAGCCCGCCTACGGGAGCTTCGGGTACGCCCTGAACCCTGCCGTTGAGCGTGTGCGTTCGAACGCATCGATGGTTCGCATCATGGCGTTTATCAGCTTCGTCACCATCGGGCCGATCCTCTCGATCGGCGCGTGGGTCTGGGGTGGCATGCTCGTGTCCGAGGCCCAGGGTCTTAACGCCCCCATGGACGTGATGAATGATGTGAGTGGTGCTCGAAAGATTGCGATGATCTGCAGCATCATTCAGATTGTCGGCATCGTGCTCCTGATCATCTTCTCCTTTGTCTTCCCCTTGCTGATGCTGGCCTTGTTGGGCGGGGCGGACTACTGATTCGTCCGAGCGACGGCGGTGGGCATCCCCTGCGGGGTGCCCACCGCTGCCGCTGACGAGCTGTGGCGCATTGCTCTCCCGTCACCGTTGGTTACTGATGCTGCTGTGCGTGCGCTAGGATGAGCCGCGTATCTGCTGACCTATTCCATTCGGAGTATCCCATGAGCGATCCCACCAATCAGTACCCCTCCAACGGTCAGGCCCCTTACGGTCAGGCCCCCTATGGTCAGGCCCCGCAGGGCGCGCCGCAGGCCCCCTACGGCCAGGCCCCCCAGGGAGCCCCGCAGGGTGCGTACGGCCAGGCCTACGCGCTGAACCCCGCGCTCGAGAAGATCCGTTCGAACGCCTCGACCGTTCGTATCTTCTCCTTCGTGAGCTTCATCTTCGGCGGCCTCTTCCTGTCCGGCGGCATGTGGATCTGGGCGAACAACATGACGGCTGAGGCTCAGAACCTCGGCGCCCCGCTCGACATTGCAACGGATCTGGCGAGTGCTCGTAACACCGCGAAGATCTGCACGATCATCCACGCTGTCGTCCTTGCGCTGGGCCTCGTGTTCATCATCGGTTTTGTTGTTCTTGCCATCATGGCAGAGGGCTCGAACTACTGAGTTGTGAACCGTGTGGGGTCCGGATCGAGTCTCGATCCGGACCCCACACGTGTATGTGCGAGCCTCCTGTTAGGATGCTTCTCGTATTGATCTGAGAGAAGAATTGGAGCCTCCAGTGAGCGATCCCCTGAACCCGACCCCTGCGGATAATTACGCCCCCTACGCGCCGAACGACTCGGGTAGTGGTTCCTACGCTCCTTCGCAGGGCGGCTACGCGCCCGCAACCCAGGAACAGCAGTCCTACGCGCCGAACGGCTCTGGCGACGCGTCGTACGCTCCTTCGCAGGACGGCTACGCTGCCTCCGCTCAGGGCCAGCAGCCTCAGTTTGGCCAGCCCGGAGCAGATCAGTACGCGCAGTACGGCCAGCCCGGAGCAGACCAGTACGCCCAGCAGCCTCAGTTCGGCCAGCCCGGAGCAGATCAGTACGCGCAGTACGGCCAGGGAGCCCAGGCCTCGTACGGCCAGCCCCAGCAGGCCTATGGTCAGCCGACATACGGTCAGCCCGTGTACGGCCAGCCGATGTACCCCTCGCCCGCATCCGCGCAGTTCGACAGTTTGCGTACCCAAGCGATCATCGCGATCGTTGTGTCAGTGATCAGCTGGTTCGTCTTGTGGTTCCTCGTGTCGATCCCGTCGGTGATCTGGTCCTTCATCATCGACTCCAACGCCAAGAATCAGGGCGCACCGCAGAACATCCGGAGCTTGACGAAGGCCGCGAAGATCGTCTCGATCGTCATGGTGTCCATCCAGGCCTTCTTCTTCATTCTCGGGGTTATCGTCGCTATCCTCGACTGACGCCACCGTGAGAGTCGCTCGACAGTGCTGACTCCTCACACACGGGAGCCTGTAGGAACGGTGATGCCGTTCCTGCAGGCTCCGCCTGTATTCTTGAGGGTATGACTCCCCGATACGAAGCACCCTCGCGCTCGACGTCCGGAAGCGACGCTGACCTCCTCGACCAGCTGCGATACGCGGACGGACGCCCCTACGGCTTCTACAAGAACGCCCTCGGTGCCTGGGATTACGGGGACTTCACCCTCGCGATCGATCACGTGCAGGCCGACCCCTACGCCCCGCCCTCGTCCCTGCGCGCCTGGTCCACGCCCGAGGCCATGGGACTGCCCGAGGCCGCCCTGGCCTCGTCCGACGCGCGCCTGGCCGCCGCCGACTTTATTGCCCGCTCCTTCGACGAGGCTATCCGCGCCCGCGGCACGCGCGACGTGTCGATTGCCCGCGCTGGCGCCCTCATCCTCCAGCGCTCCTACGCGACCGTCCTGCCCGACCGCGTCGAGGTGCGCTTCCAGGTCAAGCTCCCCGCGCGAGGCCGCACGATCCTCGGCAAGACCGCCGCCCGCCTCTTCGACGTGGATGTGCCCAACATCGTCATGGACTGCTTCGACTTCGTGTCCGAGGACCCGGACACGACCCGCAAGCGCTCCCGTCTCCTCGGCCACGTCGCCGCCTACGAGGACTACCGCGCCCTCCAGGGGATCCTCGAGGAGCGCGGCTGGGTGTCCTTCGTCGCCGACGAGGCCATGCTGGCGCGCCGATCCGGCATCTCCGAAACGCCCCTGACCGGTGACGGCGTCGTTGCCTTTTCCGCCCCCGAGTCCCTGCGCGCCACCGTCACCCTGCCGCACGCCGGCGAGGTGAGTGGCATGGCGATCCCCCCGGGCCTGACCCTCATCGTGGGCGGCGGCTACCACGGCAAGTCGACTCTCCTCGAGGCCATCGCCCAGGGCGTGTACGCGCACATCCCCGGCGACGGCCGCGAACTCGTCGCCACCGACCCCACCGCCACGAAGGTGCGTGCCGCCGACGGGCGAGCCGTCACCGGCGTCGATATCTCACCGTTTATCACCCACCTGCCCGGCGGCGCCGACACCACGTCGTTTTCCACCGAGAACGCCTCCGGCTCCACCTCGCAGGCCGCCTCCATCATCGAATCCCTCGAGCTGGGTGCGCGCACCCTCCTCATCGACGAGGACACCTCCGCGACCAACCTCCTCATCCGCGACACACGCATGCGCGACCTCGTCGCCGCCGAGAAGGAACCCATCACACCCCTCGTTGACCGCGTCACCTCCCTCACCGAGGCCGGGGTCTCCCTCATCATGGTCGTCGGCGGCTCCGGCGCGTTCCTCGACGCGGCCGACCGGGTCCTCATGATGGACAACTACCACTGCCTCGACGTCACCTCCCGCGCGCGCTCAGTCGTGGCCGACCTGCCGCGCCCCCGCACCGATGCCCCCACCAGCTGGGAGGCGGCACCCCGCGTGCCCGCCGCGAAGGCCCGCGTGGACCGCCCGCGCACCAAGGCCTCGGGCACTTCCGTGCTGACGATCGACCGCTCGACCGTCGACATTTCCGACGTCGCCGCAGTCGTCGACCCCGGGCAGGCCGAGACCATCGCCTGGTGCGTGCGCGGCGTCCTCGAAGAGATGGCCGGCAAGCAGTCCATGCCTGAGCTCATGGCCAAGCTCGGACGGCGCCTCGCCTCCGAAGGCCTGGATGCCGTCTGCAAGTTCGGCGCCCGCTCCTACCCAGCGTTCCTGGCGCGCCCGCGCCTCATCGACGTGGGCGCTGCCATCAACCGCTACCGCGGACTGTCCCTGCGCGAGCCGCGCGGCGAGTCGGACGAGTTGTAGTCGCTTCAGGCCCCACGGGTGTTCCGGGCGCCGTCGGGCCCGGCCGCCCACGAGATCGCCACACGCGAGCTTCGCTCGGAGTGGTCGATCTCGAAGCCCGCCCGTGCCCTCCGGACCCTCCGGCGCCCTTCACACCAGTGGGGCTTGGGTTGCTGATGGGTGGCTTGGCGTGTCGACTCGTTGTCCGGCCAGGCCCCGCCACCGCCCACGGGCACCGCAGCCAGGCCAACGTGGCTATCGTGCACCCAGCAATTTCGCATGCAATTCCCCTGGGACTCTTTCAAGATTTGAATTGGCATCGTTGGAATTGCAACGATTCCGGAGGTTGTTGAAAGTTCACGCAATCGAATTGCATGCGAAATTTCTGGTAGGTGTCTGCGTCCTCACTCATGGGTGGTGCGGTCCGGACCAACAACCCCGCAAGCACATAACACGGGAACTACGGCGGTCGGCCCCTAGGCGCACCGGGGACAATCCCCGAGGACACCCCGGGTGGTCTCGGGGATCAATCAGGGGAAACCTCCGTAGCGGTGACGCACGCCGCAGGCGCACGATGGATGCATGAACACGAACACAACAATTGCGCAGGCCCCCGCGGCCGCACCGGCCCCGGCCTCGTCCATCGTCCGACTCCAGGGCGTCTCCAAAATCTACGGAAGCGGCGACGCACAGGTGCGCGCCCTCGACGACGTGAGCGTCGGCTTCGGTGCCGGCGAATTCACCGCCATCATGGGCCCCTCCGGCTCCGGCAAGTCCACGATGATGCACATCCTCGCCGGCCTCGACGCCCCCACCTCCGGGCACGTCTTCGTCGAAGACACCGACATCACCGCCCTGAAAGACACCGCGCTGACCAAGCTGCGTCGCGACCGCATCGGCTTCGTGTTCCAGTCTTTCAACCTGGTGCCCACCCTGGACGCGCGCGCCAACATCCTCCTGCCCATGCGCCTGGCTGGGGCCACCCCCGAGAAGGAATGGTTCGACCTCATCGTCAGCTCCCTGGGCATTGCGGATCGACTGAGTCACCGCCCCTCCGAGATGTCCGGCGGCCAGCAGCAGCGCGTCGCCGTCGCCCGCGCCCTCATGAGCCGCCCCGCCGTCATCGTCGCGGACGAGCCCACCGGCAACCTCGACTCGCACTCGACCACCGAGGTCATGGACCTGCTGCGCCGCGCCGTCGACGAACTCGGCCAGAGCGTCATCATGGTCACCCACGACACCGCCACCGCCGCCTACGCGGACCGCGTCCTCGTGTGCCGAGACGGCCGCATCGTCTCCGACCTGCGCGACATCACCGCCGACAACCTGACCGCGGCGCTGCGCTGAACGCGCGCCCACACCCCAAGGCTCATCTCATGTCTGCAACAAACTCCCTCCTGAGTGCCAACCTGCGCTCCCACGGCCGCCGCTACATTTCCACCGGCCTGGCCGTCGCCATCTCCACGGCCTTCATCGTCATCACCCTCATTGTCATGACGGCGATGACCTCGGGCCTGACCTCCAGCGTCTACAGCCAGTACCGAGGCGGCACGATCGTCGTCTCCCAAAACGACGACGCGCCCGAAGGCGCCATCGAAAGCGCCGAAAAAACCCTGAGCGCAACCAGCGGCGTCACCGCCATCAAGCACATGGCCCAGTGGCCCGCCGACGCCCAAACGGACGCGACGCGCGCCGGCCTCTACATCTCGCCGATGGCTCCCAAGCCCTTCGCGGACCTCGACCTGAGCGCCGGAACCGCCCCGACTGCCGACGACCAGATCGCCATCCCGGAGCACACGGCCTTGACCCTCTCCCTGAAGGTCGGCGACACCGTCCGCGTGCGCGCCGGATTCACCGAGGGCGACTACCGCACCCTCACCGTCGTCGGCACCACCCGCTCGAACACCATCAGCATGGGCGTGCCCGCCAGCTACGTGACCGACGGTGGATTTTCCGCGATCTTCGGAACGACCGCCTCCGGGAAGTTCATCGTCGCGACTTCCGGATCGGATGAGGACAGCAACGCAAACCCTCCCAGCGCCACCCAGGACGAGTGGGTGGCAACAGCAAACTCCGCTTTGAGTGGCGTCTCGGGCGTGACCGTGACCAGCGTGCACCAGGCAATCCAGGACGACCTCAACCAGGCGCGCCTAGGAGCGTCCATGACGATGGGAATCATGCTGATCTTCCCGGCGATCGCGGCGCTCGTGGCCTCTATCGTCGTCTCCTCGACATTCCGCGTCGTGCTCACGCAGCGCACCCGCGAACTGGCGCTGCTGCGCACGCTGGGAGCAACCAGGCGACAGGTCCGCTCGCTCGTGACTCGCGAGGCCCTCGCGATCGGAGCGATCTCATCCGCGATTGGCGTCGCGCTCGGCTGGCTGATTGGCGCGCTCGCGGAGGCGGGAACCGGCCTGGCCTCTAGCGTCGTTGCAGCGCTGGCGGGGGCCTCGCCCTGGCAGCTGGTCTTCACATGGCTGGGCGCCACCCTGTTCACGACGCTGGTCGGCGTCTTCCCGGCCCGCGCCGCCTCCCGCGTCGCCCCCGTCGCCGCCCTCGCCCCCGTGAACGAGGCCGGGGCCGCCGCCCGCAAGAAGCACACCGTCCGCTTCATCATCGGCGCGCTCATCGCGGTGGCCGGATGTGGAGCTGTGGCCCTCGCGTGGCGCTCGGATAGCGGTGGCACGAAGTTCCTCGGTGCTTTCGGCGGGTCGCTCCTGGCGCTCCTCGGCGCGCTGCTCGTCGCTTCCGTGCTGCTGCCCGCCCTCACCCGGGCGTTCGGCTCGGTATTCCCGGGCACCCTGTCCGCCATGGCCCGCGAGAACACGATGCGCAACCCCGGCCGCACCTCCGCGACCGGCACCGCGATCATCATCGGCGTGACCCTCGTCGTCACCATCATCGTCGGCGCCGCATCCGTGCGCACGACCCTCACCAACGCCGTGAACGACGCCCGCCCCTTCGACCTCATGGCCACCTCCACGAGCGGAGCGCTCACCGACGACCAGCAGGCCGCCATCGCGGCCACCGACGGCGTCGCCGCCACCGTCGCCCAGTACGCCGCCCCCGGCACCCTGACGACCACCTCGGGCGCGCCCGCCTACGCCCCCACCGAGGGAGCTGGGTCGGAGGACGAGGCCCAGGCCTCGTCGGTCATGATCACCGGAGAACCCGACTACACGGGCGTCACCCACTCGACCGTCAAGCAGATGGGTGATGACCAGGTGCGCGTCGGCGACGAGGCCCTGGCCGGGCAGACGCTGCGCTTGTGCGCCGAGTCGTGCGTGGACCTGAGCGCCGTGTACGACAAGAACGGCAGCGTCGGCGAGGCCCAGGTCTCCGAGAAGACCCTGCGATCCATCGCGAGCTCGCTCGAGCGTCAGGCAATCATCATCAAGATGGCCGACGGAGCCGATGCCGAGACCGTCCAGGCCGCGCTGCTCAAGGACTCGCACCTGAGTGTCAACGGCTCCGCGCTGGAGCGCCAGATGTACACGAAGATCATCGACCGGCTGATGCTCGTCCTCGTCGGACTGCTCGGCGTGTCCGTCCTCGTGTCCCTGGTGGGCGTGGCCAACACGCTGTCCCTGTCGGTCGCCGAACGCACCCGCGAAAACGGGCTGCTGCGGGCCCTCGGCCTGACGCGACGCCAGATGAAGAGCCTCCTCGCCCTCGAGGCGCTGTTCCTGTCGCTGACCGGTGCGCTCATCGGTGTCGGCATGGGCGTCGCCTTCGGGTGGGTCGGCGTCATGAGCCTGCCGGTTGAGGGGGCCACTCCCGTGCTGAGCGTGCCATGGCTGCAGCTCGTCGGCGTGTGCGTCGTCGCCATCGTGTCCGCGCTCATCGCCTCCTGGCTGCCCGGACGCCGGGCAGCGAAGGTCAGCCCCTCGGAGGCGCTGGCGACGGAGTGAGTGCTGGTTGATTGACTGCGGTTGATTAACCGCGGTTGGTCGACTGGTGTTGATGACGGGTGGGGTGCCGCGAGGCGCCCCACCCGTTGGCGTGTGTTGCTGCGTGGGCCCACGGGTGTTCCGGGCGCCGTCGGGCCCGGCCGCCCGCGAGATCGCCACACGCGAGCTTCGCTCGGAGTGGTCGATCTCGAAGCCCGCCCTAGCCCTCCGGACCCTCCGGCACCCTCCACACCAGTGGTGCCCGGTCGCTGTTGTCTGGTTCGGCGCGTCGCCTCGAAGCCCGGCCAGGCCCTGCCACCGCCTACGGGCACCGCAGCCAGGCCCCTCTGTCATCCAGCAATTTCGCATGCAATTCCCCTGAGTGTATTTCAAGTATTGAAATCTAATCGTTGATATTCTGCGGTTTTTGAGCGCGCGTTGATTCGTGTCGTGGGGGAATTGCATGCGAAATTTGCTTGGGCTGGGTGTTGCTGTCGTTTGTGGATACCGCGGCCGGGCCCCGCCGCCCACGGGCACCGCAGCCTGGCCCTCCGGGCTCGCCGGTGCCCTCCACACCAGTGGGGCCCGGTCGCTGATGGGTAGTGCACTGGAGGGCCTACGTCTGCACGCGCGAAAAAGTTCTCCCTGCGTCGCTGTTAGATCGTGAAAGCGCGAAAAAATTCGCCCTGCGTGCTCAAATTGGCCTAAATTCGGCGTTTTTACGCGTGCTGGGAGAACTTTTTCGCGGAAGAGCCACTGGAGGGGCGGTGTTGGGCGAACTTTTTCGCGCCAAGCGGTCCTGCGCCGGTCTTGTAGGCGACGCGGCGCACTACTGGCGCACTTCAGGTTGGTGGCGGTGGGGGTTTTGCACTACACGAAGCCTTCTTGCGGCGTGTCGCCGGCGTGTCGGACCCCCGTGTCGTGCAATTCCCCCCGACTGGCGGCGGCGCGGCCGCGAGTCGAAGGGGGTGTGGCCGCCAAAGTGCAGACCCATTGGGCGAAAATCGCTGAAAATGGCCTGTTTTGGCTGAATGGGTCTGCACTTTGGCGGAATTGGCGGGTGTGGACGCATCGATTGCGCTATTCGGCGCTGCGGGCGAGGCGGATGCGAGTCGGATCTGGCAGCTGGGCCCCACTACTGGCACCAGTAACCCGCTAATGCGCAGCTAAACCCTATTGGTGGCACGGTGGGCCGCCCGCCCAGGCCACCACCCATCGGGTTAACGTGCGCATGAAAGGGCCCAGGCCGCCACCTATCGGGTTAACGTGCGCGATCAGTAATTTCGCACGTAATTCCCCTGTGATTACTTCAAACATTGAATTCGTGCCGTTGGAATTGCAACGTTTTCGGGTGGTCTCAAAAAATGACCGAGGGAAATTACGTGCGAAATTTGTTCGGCTGGGTGCTGCTGTCGTCTGCAGGCACCACGGCTAGGCTCCGCCACCGGCCACGGCTAGGCACCGCCACCGGCCACGGCTAGGCACCGCGGCTAGGCCCCGCCACCGGCCGCGACCATACCCCGCGACCATACCCCGCGGCCACGCTCAGCGCCGCAGTCAGGCCCCGCAGGCCTCAGCACTCCACGACGTTGACGGCCAGGCCGCCCTCCGAGGTCTCCTTGTACTTCGAGAGCATGTCGTTGCCGGTCTGGCGCATCGTCTCGATGACCACGTCCAGGCTCACCGTGTGGCGGCCGTCGCCCCACAGGGCCATGCGCGCCGCGTTGATCGCCTTGACGGCCGCGATCGCGTTGCGCTCGATGCACGGCACCTGCACGAGGCCCGCCACCGGGTCGCACGTCAGGCCCAGCGAGTGTTCCATCGCGATCTCTGCCGCGTTTTCCACCTGCTGCGGGGTGCCGCCGAGGGCCTGCGCCAGTCCGGCGGCCGCCATCGCCGAGGCCGACCCGACCTCGCCCTGGCAGCCAACCTCCGCGCCAGCGATGGATGCGTTCGTCTTAATAAGAGCGCCGATAGCTGTCGCCGCCAGCAGGAAATCGTGCACGAGGGCGCGGCGGCGGGCCGCGCACGCCTCGGGCGACGTGGGATCATCCGAGCAATCCTCCGAGGAGTCCGCCGTCATACGAATATGCGCCAGCGGGGTCACCGCGCCGTCCTCCGTCGCAGGGCCCGCCGCCACGCCGGGCGTCGACCCCGTCTCCGGGCAGTGAGTCACCAGGTAGCCGAGGACCGCGGGGATCACGCCGGCCGCGCCGTTCGTCGGTGCGGTGACGACGCGGTGTCCGGCCGCGTTCTCCTCGTTCACGGCCAGGGCGAAGAGGTTCACCCAGTCCATCGCACGCATCGGATCGGCAACCGTCGACACCCAGGCGCGAGCAGCAGGGTAGTGGGCACCCGCCGCGGGAGATGCGCCCGAGGGGGCCCCGGCCTCGTCCGTGGAAAGCTGGCTCCCCGTCAGACGCTCCGCGAGCTTTCCGGCGAGCGCGCGGGCGCGGCGCGGCACATCCAGGCCGCCTGGCAGGATGCCCGCCGCCGACGTGCCCGCGTCCACGCAGTCGAACATCGTGTCGGCGATGCGATCCAAGTACGCGTTGACGGTCTCGTGGGGTCGCACCGCCTCCTCGTTCGTGCGCACGAGGTCCGCGATGCTCAGGCCGGACGCGTCGCACGCGGCGAGCAGCTGCGCGCCCGACGCGAAGGGGTGCGGCGCGGGAACGTCGATGCCGACGCCCGCCTGGCTCGTCGCGAGCGAGGACACCTCCGGGTTTTGCGGGTCGTCATTCGTCTGGATCATGACGAAGCCGCCGCCCACCGAATAATAGGTGCGCTCCAGGATGGTGGCGCCGTCCTCGTCGGAGGCGGTGATCGTCAGCGCGTTCACGTGATAGGGCAGGATGGTGCGCGCCGCGAAACGCACGTCCTCGGCGATGTTGAGGGGGACCTGCGTGCCGCTCGGCAGCGTCAGCATGTTCGACGAGGCCAGGGCCGGCAGGATGGACTCCACCGTCTCGATGTCCACTGTCTCCGGGTCGTAGCCCGCCAGGCCGAGGAGGACCGCGCGGTCCGTCGAGTGCCCTCGGCCCGTCGCACCCAGCGACCCGAACAGGTCAATCGTGATGTGCGAGGGCGGCTTCAGCGTCGTCAGCTCCGTCGTAAACGCCAGCCCCGCGCGCATCGGACCCACCGTGTGCGACGAGGACGGCCCGATACCGATGCGGAACATGTCGAAAACCGACAGCGGGTGCGGCGCATCGTGCGCGGCCACCTCGCCCGAGACGATAGCTGCGGGCGTGGGACGCGACGGGTCGTATGTCGTAACAGATGTGCCGAGGGCGACGGGGCGAAGATCCATGGGGACTATTGTGCAGCAGCCGCCCGGGACGCTGCCTGTTGTGGGTGGTGCCCGCCAGATTCCCGGCCGCTGGCCCGCCAGATCTCCGGCCGCCGCGAGGCCTGCCCGCCCGCGAGCCGTCCGCTCCGCGAGCTTCGCTCGGAGTGGTCGATCTCGAGGCCCGCCCTGGCCCTGCCACCGCCCACGAGCGCCGCAGCCACACCGCAGGCCCTGCGGCGGCCTCCGGGCGTGCTTGTCGTTCGCGTGTTGCCGCCCTGGCTCTGCCGCCCACGAGCGCCGCAGCCACACCGCAGGCCTTGCGGCGGCCTCCGAGCGGGGTGTGGTCGGCTGGTCCCTGCGACCTCAGGCGTAGCAGTTTCGCATGCAATTCCCCTGAGAATGTTTCAAGTTTTGAAGTCGGATCGTTGATATTCCGCGGTTTTTAAGCGTGCGCCGATTCGTGCCGTGGGGGAATTGCATGCGACTTTGGGGTGGTGATGGTGCGGGAGCGTGTGTGGTGCGGGCGCGTGGTGCGGCGGTGTGATGGGGCATGTGGTGCAGGGGTGTGATGCGGGGGTGTGATGCGGGGGTGTGGTGGGGTGTGTGGCGCGGGCGGGGGTGTGATGGGGCATGTAGTGCGGGGTGTGGTGGGGTACGGGGTGTGGTGCGTGGGCGTGCCGGTGGCGCGCCGACGCGTGTGGATAGAAGTTCGAGGGTGGGGACAGCGCGGTTTCCCTTGCGGTACTTGACGCTTGGTGGGCGATACCGCTGTGAAAATAGGACCTTCGGTTGGTTGTCGTGGATGTGTCAAGCGCAGTCAAGTTCCACATTTTGATTTGTTGCCATCCGTTAAAAAAGCCAAAAATAGGTCACATGAGACAGTTTCATAGACTGATACCAATAGGTAAAACCGCTTTATCCTGCGGAAATATCGCTTGACTATTTTTCTGTAAGGTAGCCCACTTGGAGAGTTGGACAAATTGGGTTGCATTTTTCAGTAACCGCGTCGTAGTCTGGGAGTCATCAAGGTTGTGGAAAAACCTCTCGGGATGTCCCCCCGAGTGCGACACAGCGAAGCAAGAGTCTTCAAGGAGAGCGATTAATGGCAACGAGTCGAGCGCGCGCAGGCCACGCGCGGACCAAGCGAGCAGGAGTCGCGTCCCGCGCCCTGGCCGCCCTGGCCGTCGTGGCAACCGCTACCGGTACGCTGGTCGTCTCCCAGGTCGCCACCCCCCAGGCGGCTCAGGCCGCCCAGGAGCCTGCCGCCACCAAGATCGATGTCGGTGAGGTCTCTGCATGGATGGGTAAAGGCGTAACTAACGACTCCGAGACCGACACGAGCACGGACTACAACAACTTCATCCGCTACGGCATCGTCAAGGGTATGACCGAGGATCGTGTGCGCACGAGTAAGGATCCGCTGACGACCACGCTCGGTGGCCCCTACGCGAAAGCAAATGATGCGTGGACCTACATTGCGCGCGGCTGGCCCTGGAAGTGGGATGACCAGACGAACAACACTGGTCCTGGTGACACGCAGGCTTCCAAGGACTGGATGCAGGCCCATTACGACAAGTGGAACAACGGCGGAGATAAGACCATCTGGGTGAACGGCCAGAGCGCCATCGGCTTCAAGCCGAACAACCCCGGCCAGGTCGAGCCTGGTCAGACCTTCCTGCTCGGCGCGATCCGCCACAACAACCTGCCGATCGGCGGTACAAAGCAAATTCAGCAGTACCTGCACTCGTCCCTCGATCTGCAGCTGACGGGGCTGATTCCTGGTGATACCGGTGAGTCGTACCCGTTTGTCAATTACGAGTCCTTTAACACCTTGGCCTCGACGATCATGTATCGCAAGGGCGGCGCGTACGTGAAGACGGATGGCGTGGCCGGTTTCTGCCTTCCCCAGTTTGGTCAAAACGGCTGGGATGCCACCCAAAAAATCAACAACAAGCTCCCTCGCGACCTTGTTCTTAATGGTGAAGCGGGTCGTCCCGGATACGCGGCCGTTGGTGAGTTCATCGGTCCCGCCTACGAGCCGGATCCGGTCAACGCGGCCGACCGCTCGCAGGGCTACGTCAACAAGCCTGAATCCCGTTCGGGACGCATGTACTGCGTCAAGTACGTGGGCGAGGGCAACGGTGACTACGACCTGTACAGCCAGTACTATAACGGCGGTGCGGAGCAGCCGTACAACCAGCTCGTGAAGGAACAGGTCACGCCTCGCTATTGGCCGGGTGCCAAGGGTAACGTCAATGAAAACCCGTATGTCTCCGATACCGTCAAGCTCACGAAGACTGCTTCGGACCGTACGTTCACGAAGAATGGTCGTACCTACCGTCTGCACCTGTGGGGTTTTGTCCCCGCGAACAATGCGACCAACTTCCTGACCCCGGACAACTTCAACTCCATCCCGACGGCCGACTGCCCGGCGACGCCCGCGGCGGATGCCAAGCGCACCGACTACTTCGTGACGCAGGAACTCTCGGTTAACTACGCCTGCCTCTACGGCGTCATCACCGAGGAGCGCTCCGTGCGCATCGCGAAGGCCGTCGAGGACCCGGCGGGCGCCAACCCGGCGATCCCTGCTGCCAACTTCGCGGTGACCACGGGTGACGCGTGGGCGGACAACACCGACCGCACGCCGGCGACCACCGGCACGGTGACCGTCTCGAAGCCCACGGCTTCCTCCGCTCCCGCCAAGACCTCGTACATCTCCGCAGCCGACCCGGCTGCGTCCCTGACCCCCACCGGCTTTGGTGAGGGCCAGGCGAAGTACGACTCGACGTTCATCCCCTTCGAGGTCGGCAACTCCGACTTCACCATCACGGAGAAGGAGATCAACACCGGCGGCGACGACAAGTGGAACCTCAAGGACATCAAGTGTGTCAACGGCATCGGTGAAGACGTCGCGGTGACCAAGACCGAGCGCGGCATCAACTTCAAGAACGTCGGTGGCGCAGCGTCCAACGAGGCAGCCCCCATCACCTGTACGTTCGTGAACGAATACCAGGCACCCAAGCTGCGCGTCCAGAAGACCATCGAGAACAACGGCGGCGCCAACGGTGCCACGAGCTTCACCGTGGACTACAAGATCGTCGCCACCAACGACGGCTCGCTGGCCGCCAACACCGGCAAGCTCACCGACAAGCCCGACTTCGCGAAGGGCCTGGAAATCCAGTCCGCGAAGATCGCCGAAACGAAGGCCGGCCTGGACTCCGCGTCCAATGCCACCGCCACGAACGGCGTCTACACGCTGACCGACGGCGTCGAGCTCGCTGCCGGCGCCACCAAGGAATACTGGATCCGCTTCGCGGTCGTCCGTAACCCCGCCGCCGCCGGCTACAACGAGGCCGACCTGGCCTGCTCGACTCCGAGGGGGAACGTCCCCGCCGCCGGCTACGGCCTCTTCAACGAGGTCTTGGCTGAGAACGGCAAGGACTGGGACGGCACGGATAACAACAAGGCCTGTGGCCCCACCGTCCCCCACGACTTCGTGGTGGTGAAGGCCGGCACGCAGAACACGGGCAAGACCTTCGCGGATGCCTCGAACCAGTACACGGGCCCCAACAACATGCCGCTCTACCCGCTGTCTGGCGCTGAGTTCGCGATCTACAACGCCAACCCGAATACCGACGCAAACGCCACCGTGGTCAAGACCCTGACCCAGGGAAACGCGACCGACGGCTACTACTGGTCCGTCAGCGACCTGAACCTCGACACCGCCTACTGGCTGGTCGAGACCAAGGCCCCCGCGGGACACTCCCTGCTGCCCCAGCCTCTCGAGTTCAAGCTGACGTCCCGACCCAGCGGCTCCGGCACCACGGTTGAGCTTGCGGCCGACCTGAGGGACCAGGCTAAGTGGGCCACGAGCGCCGTCCAGGCCTTCTCCTCCGAGGCCTCCTCCCTCGCCGGCCCCCAGGGCTTCCTGGCAGCCGGAACCCGCAAGGCCACCATCGTTGTCAAGGACACCGAGGTTGGCCAGCTGCCCAAGGCCGGCAGCACCGGAATCTACCCCTACATCGGCGTCGCAGCGGCGCTCATGTCCGGGGCGATGGTGATGACCGTGGTCACCACCAAGAGGCGCAAGGCAACCGCCTGAGCCACCCATGAGGTCCCGTGACCACGAGACCCACCATCAGAAAAAACTCCCGAAATCACACACACAGGAGAAAGAACACCTATGAGCACCACGAAGACCCGCCGCAGCCTGAGCCTGCTCGCAGCCTTCGCCGTCGCCGCCGGCGCGCTGGCCCTGCCCGCCGCCACCTCCGCGACCCAGGCTGCACCCGCCTTCGGCCTCGCTGCCACCGTCACGCGCGCCCCCTCGCTCGTCGACCTCGACACCACCAAGACCGGCTCCATCACCATCCACAAGCTGGTCAAGGACGCCACCAACGGCACCACCGAGGGCAACGGCCTGGTGGATCCCACCGCCACCGGCACGCCGCTGGCTAACGCCAAGTTCACCGTCGAGCGCCTGACCACCGTCGACCTCACCACGCAGGCCGGCTGGGAGAAGCTCGCCGGCTACAACGGCAACGTTGAGACCGCGAAGGCTGGCGGCACCGACGCTGCCGTCGCGAAGACCACCGGTGCCGACGGCCTGGCCACCTTCGACGGCCTCCCCCTCGGCGCCTACGTCGTGACCGAGACCGAGACCCCCGCGGGCTACGTCGGCTCCAAGCCCTTCATCATCACGGTGCCCATGACGCACCCGACCGAGCTGAACAAGTGGGTCTACGACGTCCACGCCTACCCGAAGAACTCCAAGGCTGGCATCGAGAAGACGGTCAAGGACGATACCACCCCGGCCATCGGCTCCGCGATCTCCTACACCATCAAGTCGGACATCCCCGCCGCTGAGGCCCTCGACTACTACGACGTCGTCGACCAGTACGACAAGCGCGTGGAGCTGCCCGAGGCCGACATCGCCCTGAAGATCATCGACGGCAAGACCGGCGAGGTCGCCCTGGCCAAGGACACCGACTACAAGCTGATCGCCGCCGACGGCACCGATGGCAAGACCAAGTTCTGGACCGCCGAGTTCACCGCTGCGGGCCGCCAGAAGCTGCTCGACAACCGCAAGGACGACACCACCAAGGTCCAGATGGACCTGTCCGGCACCGTCAAGGACAAGGTGGAGTCCGACGGCCTGTTCAAGAACAAGGCCATCCTGCTCCCCAACGCCCCCTCCAACGGCTGGACCCCCAACTCGGGCACCGTTCCCCCGCCGGACTACCCGAACTCCGAGGTCGTCTCCAAGTTCGGCAAGGTGAAGATCACCAAGGTTTCCGCCAAGGATCCCGCCACCAAGCTGAAGGGCGCTGAGTTCGAGGTCTACAAGTGCACGCCTCAGGCCACCCCGACTGCGAACTTCGAGTCCGTCGACGCGACCCTCGATGAGAAGCTGAGCCCCGCCGGCACCACGACCTACACGACCGACGACAACGGCGAGGTCACCATCGACGGCCTGCGCAACAACGACTGGGAGAACAACGAGGCCGTCACCAACCCCGGCTACTACTGCCTCGTTGAGACCAAGGCCCCCGAAGGCTTCGAGCTCCAGACCCGCCCGATCGCCTTCCAGGTCCTGCAGACCAACTCCACCGAGGACAACACCTACACCCTCGCGACGACCGTCAAGGACGTCCCGCACAACGGTGGCTTCAACCTGCCGCTGACCGGTGCTGCCGGTGTCGGCGTCCTGATCGGTGCTGGCGCCCTCCTCGTGGGCGGCTCCGGTGCGATCGCGCTGGCCAACAAGCGCCGCAAGGAGCAGGCCGACGCCTGATCCTCGCTAGCTAGCGACACACAGGGGGGTGTAGACCCGCGGGTCCACACCCCCCTCGCGTTGCCCGCACACCGCCCCCAAGCGGTACTACCCTGTAACCAGACAAACTTCCACGGCCTCGGCAATGAACGGAGAAAGCGTGAGCACCCAAGCGCCCGACAAGAAGAAGACACCCCTCAAGTGGCGTCTCCTGACGATCGCGCCGCCGATCCTGCTACTCGCCGGCATCCTGGTCCTCCTGTACCCCGTCTTCGCGACCCAGTACAACAACCAGCGCCAGGAACGCATCGCCTCCGAATTCAGCGCCGTCGCCGAGCAGGCCGGCCCCGACGCCGTCGCCGAGTCCCTGCGCCGCGCCGACGAATATAACCTCAAGGCCTCCGAGTCGCCGATCCTCGACCCCTGGCTGGACGCCCAGCGCCCCGGCACCGCTCAGTACCAGGACTACCTGAGCCAGCTCAACCTCAACGACGTCATGGCGACCATCAAGATCCCGTCGATCGACGTCAACCTGCCGATCTACCACGGCACCGACACTGCGACGCTCGACAAGGGCATCGGCCACCTCTTCGGCACCGCCCTGCCCGTCGGCGGCGAGTCCACGCACACCGTCCTGACCGGCCACACCGGCCTGGGTAACGCGACCATGTTCGACCAGCTGACGAGCGTCAAAATGGGCGACTACTTCTACATCGAGACCGCCGGGCGCCACCTGAAGTACCAGGTCACCGACATTCGCGTCGTCCTGCCCCACGAGACCGAGTCCCTCAACAAGGTCGAGGGCAAGGACCTCGCCACCCTCATCACCTGTACCCCCTACGGTGTCAACACGCACCGCCTCCTCGTGACCGGCGAGCGCGTCCCCATGGACGAGGCTGCCGTGGCCGCCGAAGCCGCGCAGGTCAAGGGCTCCGTCATGAAGCCGTGGATGATCGCGGTCCTCGCGTCCGTCGTCGTCATTCTCGCCGTCGCCGGCATCCTCTGGCTGCGCTCGCGCAAGCGTAAGGACGAGGAGCCGCAGGCACTCGAGGGTGCCGCTGCCGCTGGCACGCTCGCCTCCGCTGATTCCGGGGACGAGGCCGGGGCTGAGTCCGGCGCTGCCGCTGAGCCCGGTGCGCCTGCTTCCACTGATCCTGCGGCCGCAGAGCCCGCGTCTGGCGCTTCCGGCGCCGCTGCCGCTGGCCCTGCTCTCGCTGGCCCTGCTCCCGCTGGCGCTGCTGACGCTGGCGCTGCGCCCGCCACCCCCGACCTGCTGGCCTCCGCCGAGCAGATCTCCGAGGCGGAGATCGACGCGGGCCGGACCGCCGCCCTGAAGAAGATGCTCGAGGAGCGCGGCAAGCAGTAAACGACCTCATTGCGTGGCCGCGAGCGGCCACCTGATACGCGCAGGCGCGCGGGACTGAGCGAGCAAGCTCACCCGCGCGCCTGCGCGCATCTACGCTAGAGTCGTTGAGTAACTGTCAAACACTCTGGAGGGCTCGTGGAGCACCACCCCTGCGGCGCCCGCTCCCGCCGCGCCACGGACGCGCAGACCGAACCCCGGCCTCGTCGCGCCGTTGCGCGCACACTGTCCTCCCTCCTCTTCGTGACCACCGCGGCTCTGGCCGGCCTCGTCGCCCCCGAACGCGCCGACGCCGACGCGACCCTGGAAACACCCGGCGGCGGCACCGTCCCCGTTACCTCATCGAGTGGGCGCCTCGGCGCGGCCGTCATCAACGGCTCGGCCACGGACCGCACGACGAACGTTCCCGATAACGCCTACGTGGGAACCGTGCGCGGCGCGGGCCCCTATGATCCCGCAGACCCCGCTCAGTCCTCGGCCCCCTTCCAGGCCGGAGTCGCCCAGCCGATGCTGGACGCGAGCGTCGCGGCCGGGGACTACTGGACCTACATCGCGCGCGGCCTGCCCGCCGCGAACCCCGTGAGTACCGGCGTCATCTCGCCGCAGGACACCAACGCCCTGGGATACAAGCCGAACAACCCCGGTAACGTCCCCATCGGCCAGCCCTTCCTGCTGGGGACCGTGCGGCACAACAACTTTCAGGTGCTGTCGGCCAACAAGTGGGTGCACTCGACGATCGACGTCAATATCGGCGGTATCGAGGACTCCTTCCCCTTCGACCAGGAGGAGACCGAAGACGACACCGACACTACCGCGGCCCTGAGTGACGAGGGCGCTTACATGCTCGCCTCGCGCGCCAGCGGCCCTTCCTCCTGCCCCGCCAACGCGCCCTACGCCGCCCTCAACCGCGACGCCGGACCGGGCGTCTGGTACTGCTACCGCCACGTCGGCAAGGGACGAGGCAACCGCGACATCTACACGAACAACCCGGCCGCCTACCCGGACGCCGCGGGCGCGCCCGACCAGAGCCCCAACTCCGACGACGTGCTAACGATCTCGCGGACCACCTCGAACAAGACCGTCACGATCGACGGCATCCCGTACCGCCTCGTCCTCGCCGGCTTCACACCCAGCGCCGACGGCACCTGCCCGGCGACGCCGCCCGAAGGCGTTACCCCCGTCTCCACCTTCAGCTCGAAGGAAAACAAGAGCTCCTACGGGTGCTTGTACGCCACCTTCAGCCAGGAGCGCTACATTCGCATCGCGAAGACTGTCACTCCGCAGTCTGAGGCGATCGGCGGCACAATCCCCTCCTTCAGCTTCACGACGCTGGGCATCGGCGACTTCGTATCGCCCACGGGCGAACCCCTCGCCACCGATCAGAACGCCTCCGGCTTCGTCGACTGGTCCTCCTTCGAGGACAGCCCTCTGACCCCCACGGGCTACGGCAAGGACGGCACCGTGACCTCGGGATACCAGGCCTTCATCCCCGGCTACTCCCAGTTCGTCATCGCCGAGACCGGCCCGCGCATCCCCGGACGCCGCCCCCTGCGCTTCGGTGAACCCGGCTACTTCGGCCCGTGGAAGGTCTCAGACGACCCGAACTCGGCGCGCTGGGAACTCACCGACATTAACTGCGTCAACGGCATCGGCGAGGCCGTCAACGTCACGCGCGACCCCATGACCGGCGGCATCGACTTCTCCGACGTTCCCCCGGCCAAGACCGCGGCCGCCGTGCCCATCACCTGCAACTTCACGATCCAGCAGCAGGCCCCCAAGCTGCGCATCGACAAGACCGTGGAGAGCGTCGAGGGTGCCTCGGGCGACACGATCACCGTCACCTACCGCGTCACCGCCACGAACGACGGCACCATCGCGGGAACGACCGGCCGCCTCGTTGACACCCCGGCCTTCGCGCCCGGCCTCACCCTGCGCTCCGCCACGATCGCCACCTCTCTCGACGGCCTGCGCAGCGCCCGCGCGCAAAACCGCGCCGCCACCTACGTCCTCACCCAGGGCACCACCGTCGAACCCGGGGCGTCTGCAACCTGGTTCATCCGCATGACCGTCGCCCGCGATAAGGCCGCTCGTGGGTACAGTGAGGCTGCCCTCGAGTGCCTCCCCTCGAACGGGCGCCTCACCCCCAAGCGAGGCCTCTACAACTCCGTCACCGGCCCCTACGACCACGACGGTGCCGCCAACAACGAGGCCTGCGCGCCCGCACGCCCGCGCACCATCCGCATCGAAAAGGCCGGCACCCAGCCCGTCGGCACGGCCAACGAGGACGGCACCTACCCGCTTGAGGGCGCCGCCTTCGCCATCTACGACAACGAGGCCCTGACCGGCACCCCGGTCTCCGTCTCCGACGGCGAATCGCAGTTCGTCACAGCGCCCCTCGAGACCGGCAAGACCTACTGGCTCGTCGAAACCCGCGCCCCCGCCGGACACGTCCTCCTGCCCCGCGCCGTCCCCTTCCACATCGAGGTGGGCACCGACGCCTCGGCCTCCACGGTGATCACCACCGACTTCGGCGCCGACGAGGGCTTCACCTCCGTGCGCGTCATCCCCGCCGCGGGCACCGGCGCCGCCGCGCTGCCCGCCATCCGCGTCGTCGACACCCAGGTCGGCGTCCTGCCCAACTCCGGCTCGGTGGGCATCTACCCCTACCTCGGCCTCGGCGCCGCCTTCCTCGGCCTGGCCGGCGCGTGCGCGTGGGCGCGCCGCCGCACCGCCTGATTCGCACGAGGCCGGGGCTCGGTCCCGCTCTCGCACCCCCTGTGGTGCGTGCCCGCCGCACTTGTGGCGTTCCCCGCCGCGCCTGTGGCGCGTGCCCGCCGCGCCTGTGGCGTTCCCCGCCGCGCCTGTGGCGCGTGCTCGCCGTGCTACCGACGCTCACGGCCCCGACCCGGCCCTGTGGTTCCTCAACAATGTCGCATGCAATTCCCTCGCGATTATTTCAAACATTGAAATCGAGTCGTTGGAATTGCAACGTTTTTAGGCAGTGTCAAAAACTGACCCGGGGGAATTGCATGCGACTTTAGGGGCGCCCAGGAAAGGGGGTGTACACATACAGCGCGGCCACCCCCGCGCGAGGCGAGCGCGACCGGGGCGGGCCTCGTCCCCTACGATGGGACCTATGAACCTCAGCTTCCCCGAGCGCATCCGCGTCGACGCCGTCATCCAAGCCGCCATGGACATGGAGGCCGCGCCCCTCCTGCACGAGCTCGCGCCCATCGGGGACGACGAGACGCCCCAGGCCATCCTCGCGGGCACCCACAAGACCCAGCGCTTCGTGCTCGGCATCCTCGAAGGACGCACCGTCCTGGTCGTCACCTCCGGCATCGGCCTGGCCAACGCCGCGTCCGCGACTGCGCGCGCCCTCACCCTCGTCGAGGCCCCCATCGTCATCGCGGCCGGCACCACCGGCGGACTCGCCCGCGACATCAACGTCGGCGACATCGCCGCCGGCACCCGCGCCATCTACGGGCAGGCCGACGCGACCGCCTTCGGCTACGCCATGGGACAGGTCCCCCAGATGCCCGTCGACTACACCACCTCCGAAGCCGCCGAAGAACGCCTGCCCATCCTGCGCGGCCTCATCGAGCACCCCGTCCGCCGCGGGCGCATCGTCTCCTCCGACTCCTTCTGCACCGAGGCCAACGTCGGCCCCATGCGCGAGCGCTTCCCCGACGCCATCGGCACCGACATGGAAACCTGCGCCATGGCCCAGGTCTGCTGGTCCTCCGACGTCGACTGGATCTCGCTGCGAGCCGTCTCCGACCTGTGCGGCCCCACCGCCGATCAGGCCTTCCACATGGATGGTGCCCGCGCCGCCGCCCACAGCGCCCAGGCCGTGCGCGCCTACCTGACGCTGCTCTGAGGCTCGCGGGCTCGCGGGTTCTGCGCGCCTGCGTGTGTGTGCGCACGTGCGCGCGGACCAGCCTGCCGCCTGACCCTGCGCCCGCCGGAGCCCGCCCCGGCCTCGTACCCGCCCCCACCCCCGAACGAACGGAAACGATCATGACCCGCCCCGCCCGCGTCCTCATGGTGTGCACCGGCAATATCTGCCGATCCACGATGGCCCACGCGATCCTCGAACAGGCCGCCGCGCGCGCCGGCGTGGACGTCGTCGTCGATAGCGCCGGCGTGTCCGACGAAGAAGCCGGCAACCCGATCGACCGCCGCGCCGCCCGCGTGCTGCGCGACGCCGGGTACGCCGTGCCCGACCATCGCGCGCGCCAGATCCGCGCCGGCGAGCTGGGGGAGTGGGACCTCGTGCTGGCCATGACCTCGCGGCATCTGAGTGTGCTGGAGCGCCTCGCCGATCGCGCGGGCATCGAGCACGAGGGCGCGCCTGCGTCTGCCGCCGACCTGCTCTCCGTCGATGCCCCGCGCATCTGCCTGTACCGCGACCTCGACCCCGAGGGCAGCGGCGACGTGCCCGACCCGTGGTACGGCGGGCATCAGGACTTCCTGGATACCCTCGAGGTCATTGAGCGGGTCACCCCGGTCATTGTTGATCTGGTGCGCTGACGGGCGCGGCTTCTTAACTGGCGGGCACGGCGCGCTGGCGGGCACGGCGTGCTGGCGGGCATGGCGCCTCGGCACGTTCCGCGCGCTGACTGGCGTCTTGTAGTCGAGGCTGTCTAGGTGCCTGTCTCTTCTAAATTTCGCACGTAATTCCCTCTGAGGTACCATTCGGGACCTCGCGAAAACCGCATGATTTCAACGATCTGATTTCAAATGTTGAAAGAGGAGTGGGGGAATTGCATGCGAAATTAGTGTTAAGGGTGATAGCTAGAGCGGGTGATAGCTAGGCAGGTATCCGCGCAGGATGTCAAGGAAGCCAGCGTTCTTCACTGCGGCCTGCGCGTCTTCCGTTCCGGTGTCGGGGACGAGGCGAAGGAGGGCCTCCACCGATACCGGGACCTCTCGCGCAAAGTCGCCATTCATGACGTCGTCATAGGTGAATCGAAGGACCACGTATCCGCGCCTGAGAAGTTCTCGATCCCGCTTGAGGTCCTTCTCGCGCTGCTCTTTCGATGAATGGAAGGCCCACCCATCCACCTCGATGACGATGAAGCCGAGGATGATCATGTCGACCTCGCCGACTCCTTCGATCCAGACCCCGACCTGCGGTGTCAGCCCCATGTCAATGAGCTGCAAGCGGGCAACAGTTTCGAGGATTGAGCGGGCGCGTTCCGACGAGAGGGAAAGCGCTTCTCTGAGGTGAGGCAGTCGGCTGCCGGTTGGAGGGATAGCGAGCGTCGAGACGTCGTAGAGGCCACGATTGCGCGCAGCGTCGAGCATCGGGAGAGACACCTTCAGCGGCATGCAGACGAGCACTCGCTCCAAGACTGTCCCGATGCTCGCTACATGTGTTCGTTCTTCTTCTTCGCTCAGGACCGGCTCCCAGTGGACGCATACATCGTCGAAACGGCGGAGCTTTGAGAAGTGCATTCCGCGGCTGTGTCTGACCGACAAATGAGTCCGCTGTGGGAGTTCCCCAGTGGCGACTGGTAAGTCATAGAACTTCGCCGCACTCACGCACGACAGTGGCCTGGTCTGGTTTTGTGGACCGGGTGTTTTGAGGGTTGTTGGTTGTTATTGGTGGTGTTGTGCCCATTGGCGCG